>JBDTGB010000029.1:0-2012 GCA_039937635.1 Burkholderiaceae bacterium
AGTTCACATAATGGGTGCCCTTCAGACCCATTCTGGCCCCTTCCTGGTTCATCAGCGTGGCAAACGCCGACTCGCTACCCGCCACCGCTTCGGCCAGGGCAACCGTGGCGTCGTTGCCCGATTGCACGATAAGGCCCTGCAAAAGATCGTCGATCGACACTTGCGTATTCAATTTCACAAAGGTGCGCGAGCCCTCGGTTTTCCATGCGGCTTCGGAAATATTCACAGTCTGGTTTAACGTCAGGCGCTTATTGTCGAGCGCTTCGAAAACAACATAAGCGGACATTAGTTTAGTCAGCGACGCGGGCTCGATCGGTTCGTCCGGATTCAGCGCGGCGATCACTTGCCCGCTGTTGGCGTCGAGCGTCATCCAGGCTTTGGCGCTCAGTTCGGGCACGGGGACGGCGGAAAGCCGGCCGACCGTATCGGCCGCAGGGACGCCTGCCGCAGGGATGCCAGCCGCCGCGCTCGGCGAAACAGGCGTTTTAGAGGCGGCCGGCGTCCCGGCGGCGGGTGCATTTGTGGCCGATACGGATGCTTTTGGCGCCGCCATACAGAGCAATGGCCCGAAAGCCAGCGCGACACCCACAAATACGCAGCGGGAACGAAGCCGGGAAAAACAAGAAACGGTCGATGTCATTGCCATATTGTGAAAACAAGCTCGCCAGAAGATGATGCAAAAAAAGAATGCCTTATTATAGGCAGCACCCGCGGACCGTATGGGCGCCGCGTTTTAATTTAACCTTTAAAACTGAAAATAATTAATACAAAAGCCTACAACGCCGCAAGGCGCTGTTGCGCCAATTGCCGCAACACAATCAATTTGCCATGAAAAAAATGACCCGCGCCGGGTATAACAACCACCGGCAAATCGCGGTCTCGGGCAAAATCCATGACTTCAGACAGCGGTACGACTTCGTCGAGCTCGCCATGAATCAAAAATGTATCGTCGGGCACAGAAACTGAATCAGGCGCAAAACGCTGCACGGCCGTTCCCGCCAGCATTAAAAGCCCCGGGGTCCTTTCCGATCGATCGGCCAAACCCGAGTACAGTTGCGCCGCCACCGACGTGCCGAACGAAAATCCGGCCAACACCCATTTAGCCCCTGCAAGGTCGGGATATTCCTGGGCAAACTGTTCGACCAAGGCGCGCATATCAGCCGCTTCTCCGACGGAGCCATCGAATTCGCCGGCCGACAGGCCGACGCCCCGAAAGTTGGGGCGCACCGCCACCAGACCATGTTCAACACAGGCTCGCGCAAGGGTGGTCACCACTTTATTGTCGCGCGCACCGCCGTGCAAAGGGTGCGGATGCAGCACCAAAGCCCAGCCTTTTGGCGGCGTATCGGGCCAATCCAGCGTACAGTCAATCACGCCAGCCAGACCCGCGAAGGACTTATTTTTTACAAAAACAGGCATAGTCTTTAACGAATACGCAGCCAATAAGATAAAATAGGAAGAGGCAAATGGCCCATGGCGACAGACCGTCGTCAAGCGTACGCTAACTCAATTCAACTTGCCGCCAAACCCACCCGATCCCAATCCTTTATTCTACACATAATGCTTAGCTTGTCGACCGCCGCAATGCTTTCTCCCGACCAGATGATGGCCGGCTTGCACGACGTTTTGCCGCACTTCAAGCAAATTGAATGGTACGAACGGACGGCCTCGACCAATGCCGACCTGTTAACCAAGGCGCGCACCAGCGAATTGCGGCTTGCACGACCCTGGCTACTGGGGTCGCACTTGCAAGACCTTGGGCGTGGGCGGGCGGGCCGCCGGTGGCAAAACCGATCGGGCGCCAATCTGATGTTTTCTTGCGCTTTC
This sequence comes from Burkholderiaceae bacterium, assembly GCA_039937635.1. Lineage (GTDB taxonomy): Bacteria > Pseudomonadota > Gammaproteobacteria > Burkholderiales > Burkholderiaceae_B > JBDTGB01. The sequence continues at coordinate 1,828 of JBDTGB010000029.1, forward strand.
GATGTGTTCCTGCAGCCGCGTCAATTGCCGGCGCTGTCGCCATTGGCGGGCGTGGCCGCATGCGAGGCACTGCGAAGCCTGCTGCACCCGCAGCACAGAGATCAAATGGTCATGAAGTGGCCAAACGACATCCAGTGGAAGTTTTCCAAATTGGCCGGAATCCTGGTCGAAGTAACGCGCGCCAG
>JBDTGB010000030.1:0-9153 GCA_039937635.1 Burkholderiaceae bacterium
GGCCAGTCTGCGCGAAGCGCTCGTGCTGCTGCCCACGCTAACCACGCACATTGCACAGTCCTTCGCCCCGACAACCCGGCTCACACAATACGGCCATCAGCTTCTGCTGCCGCCCCACCTAGGCGCATTGCTGCAAAATGCCGTGGACAACGAGCCCGCCCTGTCGGCGCGCGACGGCGGCGTGATCGCGCCCGGATACGATGAAGAACTGGACGAATTGCGCCGATTAGCCAGCGATAGCGGCGAGTTCCTGCTGGAGCTTGAAGCGCGCGAACGAATCCGTAGCGGAATCTCGACACTGCGCGTTGAATTCAACCGCGTGCACGGTTTCTACATCGAAGTGTCGCGCGGGCAGGCGGACAAAGTGCCTATCGACTATCGCCGCCGCCAAACGCTGAAAAACGTCGAACGCTATATCACGCCCGAACTTAAAACCTGGGAGGACAAAGTCCTGTCGGCCAAGGATCGCAGTCTGTCGCGCGAGAAATGGCTATTTGAAAACCTGCTCGATCAGCTTGCGCCGCACGCCCCGGCACTATCGCAATGCGCCAGCGCTCTGGCTGAAATCGATGCGCTCGCGGCATTGGCCGAGCATGCGCGGCAAAACAATTGGACTGCGCCCGAGCTATCGGATGGCAGCGAGATCGTGCTTGAAACCAGCCGCCACCCCGTCGTCGAACACAGCATCGAGCGCTTCACCCCCAATGACTGCGATCTGAATCCGCAACGCCGCATGCTGCTGATCACCGGGCCGAACATGGGCGGCAAATCGACCTACATGCGCCAGATCGCGCTCATTGCATTGCTAGCCAGGGTGGGTAGTTTCGTTCCCGCGCAGCGGGCAAAAGTGGGCCAGATTGATCGAATTTTCACCCGCATCGGCGCGGCCGATGATCTGGCGGGAGGGCGCTCGACCTTCATGATGGAAATGACGGAAGCGGCCACGATTCTCTCCGCCAGCACCTCTCAGAGCCTGGTGCTTATGGACGAGATTGGGCGCGGCACATCGACCTATGACGGGTTGGCCCTCGCATGGTCCATCGCGCACCGCCTGCTCACGCACAACCAGGCGCTTACCTTATTCGCCACGCACTACTTCGAGATTACCCGCCTGGCCGCCGAGGAGCCGTGCGCTGTCAACGTGCATGTGGCGGCCTCGGAATCAGCCGCCGGCATCGTGTTTCTGCACGAAGTCCGTTCCGGTCCAGCCAGCCGCAGCTATGGAATTCAGGTCGCACAGCGCGCCGGCATCCCCCCCGCCGTTATCCGCCAGGCCAGCCGAGAGCTATCCCGGCTGGAAGCGCACGGCGCGCCGACTCCGCAACTTGACCTGTTTCGCCCTCCTGCCGGCGACTCGCCGGACGAACCGGGCGAACCCGCCATCAATGAACCACATCCCGTGGCCGACCCCGTTGGGCCGGCCCTGAAGGCGAGGCTTGCCGCGATAGACCCGGATCAATTAACCCCGCGCGAAGCGCTGGACATCCTCTACCACCTGCGCGCCGACTTCCCATGAATATCAACCGCCCCCTCGCCCTTCTGGGCGGCCTTGCGCCGCAAACCTTCATGCGACATTACTGGCAACGCAAGCCGCTGCTGGTTCGTCAGGCAATTCCCGGCTTTCAGCCCAACCTTTCCATTGCCGACATCAAACAACTGGTCCGGCGCGACGAGGTCGAATCCCGCCTGATCTGGCGCGACCGGAACGGCTGGAACATGAAGTCAGGCCCTTTTGCCCGGCTGCCTGCGGCCCGCGCGCCAAACTGGACACTGCTGGCGCAAAGCGTGGATTTGCACGACGACGCGACCGCCGAGCTGCTGCGCCAGTTTCGCTTTATTTCGGACGCGCGACTGGACGACGCCATGATCAGCATCGCGACGGATGGCGGCGGCGTGGGTCCCCATTTCGACAGCTATGACGTTTTCTTGTTGCAAGCGCACGGCAAGCGGCGCTGGCGCATCAGCTCCCAAAAAGATCTGACGCTTGAGCCCGATTTACCGCTTAAAATTTTGAAGAACTTTCAAGCGGAACACGAATACCTGCTCGAACCGGGGGATCTGCTGTATTTACCACCGCACATCGCGCACGATGGCGTGGCAGTGGGCAACTGCATGACCATCTCTATTGGATTTCGCGCGCCCACTTTATCCTTCCTGGCCCAAGGCTTGCTCGAACAAGCCAGCGAACAAATCGCGGCGGATGCAAGCGGTGCAGTGAATGCTCACGCCCAACGCTCGCCAGGCGATTTCGCGCCGACCAAAACTTACAGCGATGTCGGGAGCCCCGCAACAGCGACGCCCGCGCGCTTGCCTGATTTGATGGTCAAGGCGACGCTTGACGCAATAGAAAAGATCCGTTTCGACGAGGCCAAGGCAGGGCAATTTCTGGGACTATGGCTGACTGAACTGCCGCCAAACGCATACTTTGAGCCCGATAGCGGGCACATCGACTTGAACAGCAACATACCCGTTACAGGCGCCCTGGTGCTGGATCGCTGCACCCGTCTTATGTACCGTGACAAACAGCTTTTTATCAACGGTGAAGTCAGCCTTGCCCCCGCATTGAAAATCCTGCGAAAGCTGGCCGACACGCGCCAATTAAAATGCACGGCGGCCACCGCGAAAATGCTGCGCAAGCGCGAGGCCAGCGTCCTGACAAACTGGCTTCGCGAAGGTTGGCTGCATTACGTCCAGGGACAGTAATCAGCCAACCTGCAACGCTTGTTAATCGCCCATGTGGGTCGACAGCACCGCCACGATACGCTGCGCGGTGGGGCTATTGATCCGCTGCCCTTTTTGATCCAGCACCGTCACCGCCGTACCAGAACCCTGAGCCCCAACGTGAATGCGATACGGCGTGGCCTCAGCGGTGTTTTTGGCTCCAAACAAGCGAGTCATGAAATTACCTTGATCAATTTTCTGGCCAGTGTCTGTATCCAGATAGCGGATGAAGTAGTCACCAGCGGCGCGATCGCGGTCATCGACCGAAAACCCAGCCGAATCAATCGCCACGCCAACACGTCGCCACGCCCTGTCGAACGGCTCGGCCAGCGTCAACTCAGCTTGACCCGCGGTCGTCTTTATAGCCTGAGGCTGATCGCTCGACTTTTCGGCCTGGGCCACCATCGCGCGCGCCTTTTGAACGTCGGTGCCCAAAAACACCACCAGGCGAGCCAGCATGGCGGCGTTCAGGCCCGGATCTTCCTTGCCGGCGACCCACTTGAAGGTTGAAGTGTCGGGCGAAGTCGGGGTTTCGATCATTTGGTCGTGCGTGATGTAGACCTCGGTTTTACCATTGACCCGTTCGATGCGAGTGCGAAAACGCTCGCGCTCGCCGCTATCGAACACCTGATCCAGAATGCTGCCCAAAGCGCTGCGAATCCAGCCTTCGGGGATTTTGGCGCGGTTCTCAGCCCAGTCAGTTTCCATCAGACCGGCCTTGGGATCCTGCGAATGAAGCGTAAAACCTTGCTCGCCCCAGAAATCGACAATCTTGGGATACACATCTTGGGCGGGCTTATCGATATCAAGCCAGCGCACATCGCCATCGCGCATTACCTTGATGCCGGAAGTTTGCGGCAGCACGGAATCGGCATCGCCACTGCTTTTGCGAGCTTGCTGTTCTTGCTGATATTGACTGTAGGTTGCCGTACCCGCCGGGGCTTTATAGCGCACGTCGTTATTGGCCTGAGTCAAATCGGGGGGGATACTTAAAGGATCGCCCGCAACCGTGCTTTTATAATCAACCGCTTCTTCGCGCCCCATGAGTTGATTCATTTGCGAGCAGCCCGACAGCAACAGAAAACCAAGGCCGATTGTTAAACCGGCATAGCGTTTATTCATACGCACCTTCATCATTTTAGATTAAGCCCACGTCTTTTAATGAAGCGCGCACCGCTGAACGATACTGCTCATGCAAAGGAGTTAGCGGTAAACGATAGCCCAATTCAGACAGGCCCATTTCGGCCACGGCCCACTTGACCGGAATTGGGTTGGACTCAATAAACAACATTTTGTTCAGATGCGCCAGGAGACCGTTAAGCTGACGAGTTCGCGCCACGTCGCCTTCCAGGGCCGCTTTGCATAACTCGTGCATCAATTTGGGGGCCACGTTGGCCGTCACTGAAATATTGCCGCACCCACCCAACAAAATCAACGCGGCCGCTGTCGCGTCGTCGCCACTGAACAATTGAAATTCGGGCGGCGCGTCGTGCACCAAAGAAGCGACACGCGAAATATTTCCCGTCGCATCTTTAACGCCGATTATTCCGGGCACCTGCGCCAACCGAAGGATGGTCTCGTTGGTGATGTCGGAGCTAGTGCGCCCGGGAACGTTATACAAGATCAGCGGCAACCCCGACGCTTCGGCGATCGCGCGAAAATGCTGGTATGAGCCTTCCTGGGTCGGCTTGTTGTAATAAGGAACGACCGACAACCCAGCCTGCGCGCCAACCTGTTTGGCATGGTTGGAAAGATGAATGGCTTCGGCTGTTGAATTGGCGCCAACCCCCGCGATAACCGGTATCCGGCCCGCCGCGTGTTCGACCGCGATTCGAATTAATTCGGAATTCTCGTCAATCGTCACTGTCGGCGACTCGCCCGACGTTCCCACCACCACCAGTCCGTCGGTACCCTGCTCCACGTGCCAATCGATCAGGCGACGGTAGGTGTCAAAATCCAGCGTGCCATCAGGATGCATGGGGGTTATAAGAGCAACCATGCTGCCCTGAAATACGGGAGTGTCAGAAACCGTGCGTGCCATAATAGGAATTATCTCCTTGAACCCACTCAAAAAGTGAACCTGCCTTAACTTAACTAACCTGTAAGTTTACTGGATAAGCACCGTCATTTATAAAAACCAGTTAATAATCACCTGACCGAACGCCAACAAAGGCTGTAAAACCACCCATAGAGCGCCCGTCAGCATCAAAACGATGAGAATCGCCAGACCGTAAGGCTCGATTCGGGAGTATTTATACGCCATGCGACCCGGCAATAGGCTGAATACGATTCGGCCGCCGTCCAGCGGCGGCACGGGCACAAGATTTAACGCCATCAAAATCAGATTTACCTGAATGCCCGCAATCGCCATTTGCACCCAAAAATTATCCTGAACCGCGCCCGCGTCGGCCAACAGGCGAAGTGCGATAGCCCAGATAATAGCCATGATTATATTAGATGCGGGGCCCGCGAGGGCCACCCACAACATGTCGCGTTTCGGGCGGCGCAAACGCCCCCAATCGACGGGCACCGGCTTGGCCCATCCGAATAACAACCCGGCGCCGCCCAGCAGCTTCGTGCTAAAGAGCAAGACCAGCGGAACGACAATCGTGCCGATAAGATCAATGTGGCGAACCGGATTCAAGCTGATGCGTCCGGCCTCGTAGGCGGTTGGGTCGCCGAAAATGCGCGCGACGTAACCGTGCGCCGCCTCGTGCAGGGTAATGCCAAACAACACCGGCAACGCATACACCGCAATGGTTTGAATTAATGATTCCATGAGGTCCCGGGGGCAAGCCGCGCGAATAATTCGCGGGGGTCGGACATTAGGCCGCTACTAAGCGAGAAAATTCGTTAGTCTAAACCCAAAGTGGCTAAATCGCCTTGTCCACGCCGAATCACCTCGGGCTCGGGCCCAGTCAAATCAATAACCGTCGTAGGTTTCACAGGGCATGGACCACCATCGATAACGGCAGCAAGCTGATTGCCGTAGCGATCAAAAATCAGTTGAGCATCGTTAAGCGGTTCTTCTTCGCCTTGCGGAATAAGCGTTGTCGAGATGAGCGGCGAGCCTGCAAATTCGATCAGATCAAGCGCCACGCGATGGCTAGGCACGCGAATGCCGATGGTTTTACGCGACGGATGCGACACGCGACGGGGCACTTCGCGCGTAGCGTCGAGAATAAACGTCCAGGGCCCCGGCGTTGCCATTTTCAAAAGACGGTACTGGCGATTATCAATCCGCGCAAAGTGCCCTATTTCAGTCAAATCGCGACACAGCAAAGTAAGATGATGGCGATCGTCCAGACCCCGTAGACGGCGCAGTGCATCAGCCGCTGTCGGATCGTCGAGCCGGGCCAGCACGGCATAACTTGAGTCAGTGGGAACCGCCACCAACCCGCCATTGGCCAGCAGCGTGGCCGCCTGTTTTAATAAACGCGCCTGCGGGTTTTGGGGATGAACAACAAAAAATTGTGCCATAAAACGTATCCTAACATTCCTGGCGCAAAGCTTGGCAAAAAAATACAGGCGCCAACAGCATGTCAACGCCCGTGCGGGTAATACTAATTACGATGTACGTGATGAACGATGTCAATACGCACGGCCTCCGCTTATTTGGACTGACCCATGCCGGAGTGCATCATCGAGTCGCCTTGTGCAGGGCTTGACGGCGCTTGATTTGGATGAGACGGAGTGTTCGTCTGGCCCCGATTCATGGACGAGCCAGGTGGCGGATTCGTCTGCGAGCTGGATGACCCGGCGGAATCAGCCGGAATCTTGGTTTCAGTTACTTTCAGCGTGGGCTGAATGTCAATCTTTTGCGCCTTAATCCAAGCCGCGTGCGCCGCCGCCGATTCCGCCGCTTGAACCGCGACAAAGGGCGTCGCCAATAACAGCGAAACCAATAGAGTCTTATGAAGTAGTTTCATGATAAATAGCACCTTTTTTGAAGATGGCCGAGCCTCTATCGTAAAGGATCGACGCGCTGACGCAACGATGCAAACGCTTCAATTTGTCACAAAACACGCTGATGGCGATGAAAATTTATTAGGGTTTTCTCTAGTTAAACGCGCTCACGCGCTTTAACCAAAGTTACTGATAGTTTCGTTTTTACGAGAGAGAGATCGCGTCAAGACAAACAAGCTGTCGTTAGCCTGCGGGCCGTTGACGCCGCGTTTCGTCCCATTGAAGATTGGGTTTCGCCGCAAAGGCAAACAGCTGGGCCCTGGATGGCGCCCGCCAAACACCGCCGCCAATATTGGGCATGGGCTCGACTTTGTACCAGAACCAGCGACCGTCCTCGTCTTGCGCAGCCCAATTCCAGTCTTGCGGAGCAAGCGACCAATCAAGATCCATCACATTCCAGGGGTTTTTTGGGGTGGCCGATGGGGCTCGAACCCACGACAACTGGAATCACAATCCAGGACTCTACCAACTGAGCTACGGCCACCACTATCGTTCACACAGGCGCTCTGTAAACGGTATCGAATTCTAACACGAACCTTCTTTCTATATACTTGGCGACGGGCAAGCATTTTTCCCCTTGGCTTGGACGCCGTCCTGATTAACGCGACTCTGTTGTGGCTCCTCTGAATATGGCTTCATTACACAATTTGCTCCTGGAATACTGGCCTCATCTGGTTTTTACCTTCACTTTCGCCGTGGGCGCGACGGCGGCGATTCACGCGGCCATGACCAAAAACGACGTGCGCGCTGCGATCGGCTGGGTCGGGGTTGTGTTGATGTCCCCCCTGATCGGCCCGATTCTTTACCTGATTGCCGGGATCAACCGCGTGCATCGTGATCAAATCTCGCAACAGCGCGATAAATCGCTTAAAGAATATTCCAGCAAGCAAGCGCCACTGGTGGCCGACGTAACGCACGCGTCGGCGGCGCAATTCAACTCTTTGCGCATTCTGGGCGACCGCGTCAGTCGATTCCCCCTGTGCGACGGAAACCACATACAGATTCTGCTTGGTGGCGACCAAGCCTATCCCGCCATGATTACGGCCATCGACGCCGCCGAAACATCAATCGCGCTGCAGACATACATTTTCGATGACGACATCGAGGGACGCAAAGTAGTCGATGCGCTTGCCCGGGCGCAACACCGAGGCGTTGAAGTCAGGGTGCTGATCGATGCCATCGGCTCGAAGTACTCGCGCCCGCCGGTTATCCGATTGCTGCGCAAAGAGGGAATACGCGCGGCGTTGTTCATGACCAATCCGCTAGGCATGAAAATGCCTTACGCGAATCTTCGCAGCCACCGAAAAATTCTGGTGGTGGACGGACGCGTCGGCTTTACGGGCGGCATGAACATCCGGGCTGCATTCGTATCGGCTGTGGCAAAAGAGAAAACGGCCAAGGACACCCACTTCAGAGTCGAAGGCCCGCTGGTGCTGCAATTAATATCCGTGTTCGCCCAGGATTGGAATTTCACAACCAAAGAGACCCTGCCTTACGAAACGTGGTGCAGCGACTCATGGAAAGCACCGCAGCCACAAGTGCCGGCGCGTTGCATCCGATCGGGACCGGACCGATCCATCGTCAGCACACACAATATGCTGTTGGGCGCCTTCGCGGTGGCGCAGCGGCACATACGGATCCAATCGCCTTATTTTCTGCCCGACCAAATACTGCTCGGCGCGATCAATACAGCGGCGCGACGCGGCATTAAAGTGGATATCGTAATCCCCGGAAGCAACAACTTGCGGCTCATTAACTACGCCATGACAGCGCAACTGGATCAAATAATTCGCAACGGCTGCCGAGTGTGGCGCGCACGCGGCAACTTCAATCATTCCAAATTAATCACCATTGACGGAGCCTGGTCGTACGTGGGATCGTCGAACCTGGACCCCCGCAGTCTGCGACTTAATTTCGAGCTTGACGTTGAAATCTATAGCCGCCACACGGCGGGGAGCATCGAGCGATTGATCGACAGCGAAATCAAAATCGCCGACGCGGTTACGCTTGAAGCCCTGGCCGCATTGCCATTCAGAAAGCGTCTGCGCAACAAAATAATCTGGCTGGCCAGCCCCTATCTGTAAGCAGCACGGCCCCGCGCCGACCGCTTACAGGCGAAGCCGGCGCCTAATAAATCAAATCGCCGGCCCCATGACCATGTCGGGCAATCCGGTGGCGATTCCCGGGAACATGCACAGAATCAGAATCCCCACGAACATGACCAATACATAGGGCAAAGCCCCCCACAAGATGTCTTTGGTGGGCACATCGGGCGCGATGGCATTCAGCACAAACAGATTGAGGCCCACCGGAGGGCTGATTAATCCGACTTCCATATTGATGGTTAACACCACGGCAAACCAATAGGGATCAAAACCCGCTTGCACGATGATCGGATACAGCAAGGGCGCCGCCATGACGATGATAGCCACCGGCGGCAAAAACATGCCCGCGACCAGCAAAAAC
>JBDTGB010000031.1:0-2461 GCA_039937635.1 Burkholderiaceae bacterium
ACGCGGCAGGCAAGCGTTCGGTCATGCGCCGATCGACCAGTTTCAGGAATCGTTCACGTTCGCGCGGCAAAACGTGGGCATCCAGAAATGGATCCAGCGTGTCCAGCGGCAAATGTAAAGTATGGAGCAGTAAATAAACCGCTTCGTCCCAAGCGTTGTCGCTGCCGTGGCCAAAGGCCAGCCGCGACGAATTGAACTGGCTGACGGCAAAGCGCAGCAGGTCGCGCAGCGTGTGTAATTCGTTATAAGCGACATCGTCCATGGCGGCTCCGATAATAATGATTACGCCTGACCGAGCAAAAGGTTTTCAAGTGTTTTTCGGTAGATGTTTTTTAAGGGTTCGAGCGCGCCGATGTCTATGTGTTCGTTGATCTGATGAATGGTGGCGTTGATGGGCCCGAATTCGATAACCTGTGGGCAAATCTTGGCGATGAAACGACCGTCGGACGTGCCGCCCGTGGTCGAAAGCTGGGTTGAAATGCCGGTTTCGTCTTGAATGGCGCGGTGCAAGGCGCGGCCAAGATCGCCGCTGGCGGTCAGGAAGGGTTCGCCGCCCAGGATCCAGTCCAGATCGAACTCAAGCTGGTGCTGATTCAATACATTGATGACCCGTTCTTTTAGCGATTCCGGCGTGCTGGCGGTGGAAAACCGGAAGTTGAAATCAAGCACGGCGGCGCCGGGTATGACATTGGAAACACCTGTCCCCGCGTGGATATTCGAGACCTGAAACGTGGTGGGCGGAAAATGTTCGTTGCCCTGGTCCCATTGTGTCTGAGCCAACTGAGCCAGCGCGGGGGCCAGCAGGTGGATGGGGTTGCGCGCCAGATGCGGGTAGGCGACATGGCCTTGCTTGCCCTTGACGGTCAGCTTTCCGGACAGCGAGCCGCGGCGGCCATTTTTAGCCGTATCGCCAAGCTGATTGACCGAGGTCGGTTCGCCAACAATGCAGTAGTCGGGTTTTTCGTTGCGTGCAGCTAGCGCCTCGCAAACCTTGACCGTGCCGTCAAGCGCCGGTCCTTCCTCGTCCGAGGTGATCAGCAGGCCGATCGAACCGTTGTGCTTAGGGTGATTCGCCACGAATTCCTCGGCGGCGGTCACGAAGGCGGCGACCGAGCTTTTCATATCGGACGCGCCGCGACCGTATAGCTTGCCATCGCGCTCCGTGGGCGTAAACGGGCCGCTGATCCATTGATCGAGCGGTCCCGTGGGCACCACGTCAATGTGGCCGGCAAAGACGAACAGGGGCGCCGTGGTTCCCCGGCGCGCCCACAAGTTGGATACATCGCCAAAGGTCAGCATCTCGCAAGCAAAGCCTACCTTATTCAGATGCTGCGTCAGTTTGGCGTGGCAGCCGCCATCGGCGGGCGTCACGGACTCGCACGCGATCAGATCTTTGCTAAGTTGTAAAACGGCTGAATGAGACATTAGGCCCTCAAGAGTTCGTTAATGCTGGTTTTCGATCGGGTCTGGGCGTCGACCCGTTTGACGATCACCGCGCACGCCAGGCTGTGCGAGCCATCTTCAGAAGGCAGCGATCCGGGCACGACCACCGAGCCGGAAGGCACGCGCCCGTAGCTGATGGCGCGGGTCTCGCGGTCATAGATCTTTGTGCTCTGGGAAAGAAACACGCCCATGGCCAGCACCGAGTTTTCTTCCACCACAACGCCTTCGACGATTTCGGATCGCGCGCCAATAAAGCAGTTGTCCTCGATGATGGTCGGGTTGCCTTGCAACGGTTCAAGCACGCCGCCAATTCCCACGCCGCCCGACAGATGCACGTTTTTTCCAATTTGCGCGCACGAACCCACGGTGGCCCAGGTGTCGACCATCGTGCCTTCGTCGATATAGGCGCCGATATTAACGTACGATGGCATCAAAATGACGTTTTTACCGATGAACGCGCCTTTGCGCGCCACTGCCGGGGGCGCCACGCGAAAGCCGCCACTGACGAAATCCGCCTGGCTGTAGCCGCTGAACTTTAGTGGCACTTTATCATAGAACTGCATGGGCGCCTGGCCCATGATTTCGTTGGTCTGAAGCCGAAACGACAACAGCACCGCTTTTTTGACCCATTGATGCACCACCCACTTGCCATCCAGTTTTTGGGCGACCCGCAACCGGCCCGCGTCCAGAGCGTCTATTGTCGCTTGCACGGCTTCGCGGATCGCGGCGTTTTCGCCATTCGACGGAACGCCGCCCGACAGGATTTGGGCGCGATCGTCCCAGGCTTGTTCAATAACGGTTTGCAGGTTTGAGGTCATGGTTGCTTAAAGTAGGAATTGGGCTAGGCGTTGCGCCGCTTCGACGCATTGTTCTTTGGGCGCCACCAGGGCGATTCGTATGTGGTTGGCGCCGGGGTTCACCGCGCCGGCCTGGCGCGCCAGAAAACTTCCCGGCAATACGGTGACCGCTGTTTTACTATACAGATCGCGCGTGAATTCAACATCATCGTACGGCGTGC
>JBDTGB010000032.1:0-3408 GCA_039937635.1 Burkholderiaceae bacterium
CGGTCAGCCCGCTGATCACCAATACCGAAGGCGCATCCGTAAGCACCTTCGAAGGCTCGTTCGTCATGGGCAATAGCCGCGGATTTACGGGCGGCTATCCTTATTCCCGGCATAGCTTGTCGGTGGCCCCCATTGCGGGACGTGGCGCCTCGATGCAACGCGATTACTGGTATAGCGCCCAACGCCAGCCAGAGCTGTTGGCGAGCCCGCAGGCGGTCGGCAGCTACGCGGCACAACGCACGCTATCGCGCCTGTCGGCGCGCCGCATCAAGACAGGCCGTTTTCCGGTTTTATTCGAGGCTCCGTTGGCGGTTGGCTTGCTTGGCGCGTTAGTGCAGGCCACGAGTGGGGGGGCGCTCTATCGAAAAGCCAGTTTTTTGCTTGACTCGCTTGGCCAGCCGGTCTTGTCCGATCATCTTGACGTCTCTGAAAAACCGCACATTATCGCGGGTATGGGAAGCAGCCCGTTCGATAATGAAGGGGTTCGCACACAGCCACGAGATGTGGTGACAGCGGGCGTGTTGCAGGGGTATTTCCTGTCAACTTACACAGCCAGAAAGCTCAAGATGCGCACGACCGGCAATGCGGGCGGCTCGCACAACCTGAATTTGACGTCGCGGCTGACGCAGCCCACCGACGATTTTCGCGCCATGCTGAGAAAGATGGGCACGGGCCTTCTGGTGACTGAATTAATAGGCCAGGGGGTTAATTACGTGACGGGCGATTATTCACGCGGCGCGTTCGGCTATTGGGTTGAAAACGGCGAAATTTGCCACGCCGTGCAGGAAGTGACGATTGCCGGCAACCTGGCCGATATGTTCAAGCGGATTGTGGCGGTCGGCGCCGACGTCATAATGCGCGGATCCAAATCCACAGGTTCCATTTTGGTGGAGCAAATGGCCATTGCCGGCAGCCGGTAGCGGTCTTGCGCGAATTAACAGGCAACTATGTTAATATAGTCGGCTTTTCCACCATACGCATGCACGGGCGAGACACAACGCTTAGGCATGTATGGGGATTAGGTAATAACACAACACAGCCCGCGCCGGATGTCTGGCGTGCGTACTTTATTTGTTTAGGAACCATCATGAAGACCTTTGTGGCCAAGCCGCATGAAGTCAAACGTGACTGGTACGTGATTGACGCCAGGGGTAAAGTCCTCGGTCGTGTGGCCAGCGAAGTCGCACGTCGTTTGCGCGGCAAGCATAAGCCAGAATTCACGCCCCACGTTGACACCGGCGATTACATCGTCATTATCAATGCAGCGGACATCGTTGTAACCGGTAATAAGGCGCAAGATAAAAAGTACTATCGCCATTCCGGATACCCAGGCAGCATTACCGAGACCACCTTCGAAAAAATGCAGCAACGTTTTCCGGGTCGCGCTATCGAAAAGGCAGTTAAAGGCATGTTGCCTAAGGGCCCGCTGGGTTACGCCATGGCCAAGAAGCTCAAGGTTTATGCCGGCGCCGAGCATCCTCACTCAGCTCAGCAGCCCAAACCGCTGGAATTCTAAGGATAGCTCATGATCGGTAATTGGAATTACGGAACAGGTCGCCGCAAAACGTCGGTGGCTCGTGTGTTCCTCAAGAAGGGAACGGGAAAGATCGTTGTCAACGGCAAGCCGGTTGATGAATATTTCGCTCGTGAAACAGGCCGCATGGTTGTGCGCCAGCCTCTGACGCTGACCAACCACCTTGAATCGTTCGATTTTCACGTCAATGTGCATGGCGGTGGAGAAAGCGGTCAAGCCGGAGCGATTCGGCACGGCATTACGCGCGCGCTCATCGACTACGACGAAACGCTTAAACCGCCGCTCAAGCAGGCGGGTTTGGTGACTCGCGATGCCCGCGAGGTCGAGCGTAAAAAGGTCGGCTTCCACAAGGCCCGCCGTCGCAAACAGTTCAGCAAGCGTTAATTGTTGTTGGACCCCGGGCCGGAAACGGTCTGGTGCAATCAAAGACCCCGGCTTGTTCCGGGGTTTTTGCCATGGCGCGGCTATTATTGCGTCGTGGTGGCCGTCAATAGTTAATTTTGTCGCGGAACCGGTTTGCGCTGCGGTGTGGTTATTGCATAATGTTGCTTATTCGCGGCGCATATGTTCGTTCTATGGGAATTATCATGACTTCGGCAGCATCTTCTAAGATCAAGGTTGGTATTGTGGGCGGCACGGGCTATACCGGGGTCGAGCTACTGCGCCTGTTGTCCCAGCACCCCAATGTGCAACTTGCGGCAATCACCTCGCGTCAAGAGGATGGCACGCCAGTGGCTGATATGTTCCCGAATCTGCGCGGATGGGTCGACTTGCGTTTTCAAGCCCCCGAAAAAGCGGCACTGGATCAGTGCGATGTTGTGTTTTTTGCCACGCCCCATGGCGTTGCCATGAGCCAGGCCAAAGCCTTGCTGGGAAAAGGGGTCCGTATTATCGATCTCGCCGCCGATTTCCGTTTGCAAGACACACGCGTCTTCGAGCAATGGTACAAAATGCCGCATGCCTGCCCCGATATTCTGACGGAAGCGGTGTATGGTCTGGTCGAGCTGAATCGGGCAAAAATTGCGCATGCCCGCGTTATTGGCAATCCAGGGTGTTATCCCACGACCGTCATTCTTGGACTGGCCCCGTTGATTCAAGGCGAACGCCAACTGGTCGACACCACGCACATTATTGCCGATTGTAAATCGGGGGTATCGGGCGCCGGGCGCAAGGCGGCTGTCAGCACGTTATTTTCCGAAGCAAGCGATAATTTCAAGGCATACGGCGTCGCGGGCCATCGTCACCATCCCGAGATTTCCGAGCAACTTGAAATTCTGGCCGGAGCTCCGGTGGGGGTAACGTTTGTGCCGCACCTTATACCCATGATTCGCGGCATGTTTGCCACTCTTTATGCACGCATATTGCCCGATGCGCTTGATGTTGATTTTCAGGAACTGTTCGAACAGCGCTACGCCGACGAGCCTTTCATCGACGTTATGCCGGCGGGCAGCCTGCCTGAAACGCGCTCGGTGCGCGCCTCGAATTATGTCAGGATTGCGGTCCATCGTCCTGAAAACGAGGACCAATTAGTGGTGCTGGTTGCTCAGGACAATCTTGTCAAGGGCGCTTCCGGACAGGCTGTTCAAAATATGAATTTGATGTTCGGTTTGCCTGAAGCGGCTGGCCTGGAGCAGGTCGCGGTATTGCCCTGATAGGGGTGTGGCAAGGGGCGGGCATGGTTGAACAGGTGCGCGGATCAGACACGGCCATGACGGGATTGGGCCTGGGGCGTTTTCCCGTGACAAGAAGGGCGCGCCTGGTATTGCCGGCATTGGCGCTGGTGTTTGCGCTTGGTTTGGGTTTGAGCGGTTTTTGGCTTGCTAAGCAAATTGGTGGGCAAACTCAGCGGTTCGATCTCGAATTTGAATCGGTTT
>JBDTGB010000033.1:0-6351 GCA_039937635.1 Burkholderiaceae bacterium
AAGAAATGATTTGGTGCTAAAGTCCCAGCTCGGATAGGCCAGGATGGTTGTCGGGGCGGCGTCCCAGCGGCCAATGGAATTTGCGTTCAGATTCTTTGATGGGCACGTCGTTGATGCTGGAGTGGCGTATGTCCATCAAACCGTCTTCGCCGAATTGCCAGTTCTCGTTGCCGTAGGAGCGAAACCAGTTGCCCGAATCGTCGTGCCATTCGTACGCGTAGCGCACGGCGATGCGGTTTCCGCCGAAAGCCCACAGTTCCTTGATCAGGCGGTAGTCCAGCTCCTTGGCCCACTTGCGAGCGAGGAAAGCGCGGGCTTCGTCCCGGTTACTGACGAATTCCGCGCGATTACGCCAGCGGGTGTTCGCGCTGTAGGCCATCGCCACCTTTTCTGGATCATGGCCGTTCCAGCCATCCTCGCCCAGGCGGACCTTTAGGGTAGCGGTTTCCAGTGTGAACGGAGGGGCGGGAACGGCGATTTTTTGAGTTGACGACATAGTTGTGTACCTTATTCGAAGTGAGGTTAAAAATTTGGAGGAGAAAAGTGGTGCATCGATGGTCCGGCGGCAGGGATGCCGGCAAGTTTGCTTGCCACTTGCCCCGCACAGTCGGCGATGGAAGCGTCGCCAGTCACCAGCGCGACGGAGATTGCGCCATCGATCAGCACTAGGATTTGCCTGGCCGCTTCCTTCGGATCATCGACATCGCAGGCCTCGGCCAACTGACATAAATAGTCGAGTAAGCGCTGCTTGTGGAGCCGGCAAACGGCTCGGATCGGACTGTTGGGATTGTCAATTTCTCCCGTCGCGTTGGTGAAAGCGCATCCTCGGAAATTGTCCGACTCGAACCAGCGACGCAGCGCGGGAAATATTGAACTCCACCGTTCAGCGGGCGTAGGTGCGCCTGAGATTTCGCCGATGAACCATTGCATCCAGCGTTCACTCCTCCGTTGGAGGGCGGCAGCTACCAGTGTTTCTTTCGTGGAGTAGTAGCGGTAAATGCTCTTTCGGGCAACGCCCGAAGCCTTGACAATAAGATCCATGCCCGTGGCGCAGATACCGCTCGTATAGGTCAGCCGCGCGGTGGCATCCAAGAGTCTGGCTTGGGTTGGTGGTGTTTCATCGAACGCAGCCATAGCGATTTCTGTAGAACGATCATTCTTCATGTAAGAGCAAATGATAGAACGTTCATTCTCCGGCGTCAATGATTGTCGCCGGGTTTGGGCTTCTCGGTGGATGGGGAAGGGCTCGATGGCTGATCTAGATCGTGAAGGCAAGACTGGGCGAATCGTGAGCGGCCTGCGGTAGACGGGAAGATACTACCGGCGTAGCGGCAAAACACGAAACGCATTGAAATAACTACGCGTCGGCGCGAAAGCGTTTGAAATAGACAGGTCTGGAAAATCAGCGCACCATCACTTCACTCCATCAACTGAAGCGATTAGTGAGTACGAACCGATCAAAAATTATGGTGGGCGCTTTATGTCTGGTTGCAGTCTGCGACGTGGCGCAGGCGCAGGCGCCGATTACTGCTGCCGATTTGCAATTGATCCAGCGTGTTACGTTCGGGCCCACTACTCAAACACTGCGGTCCTTCGCCAAGGAAGGCCGCAATAAATGGTTGGCTGACCAACTGCATTATGCAGGCGACCGTTGTTTGCCGGCCCCGATTCGCGACCGTATTGACCATCTGGATATCGAGCACCAGAACCCCATCGATGTATGGCAAGCCCGGCAGGCTGCGCTGAAAAGTGCGCGTGAAAGCGGTTCTGTGGAAGCGGTTAAAGCAGCGCGCCAGCAGTACGACCGGCGGAGCCTGTCGCAGGCTTTCGAGCGGCGCACTTTGCGTGCACTTTATTGCACCAATCAATTGCAGGAAAAACTGGTCTGGTTCTGGTACAACCATTTCAATGTTTATGGCCACAAGGGCATCACCCCCATCTTCGTTCCGGACTATGAAGAACAGGCCATACGCCCGCATGTTCTGGGCAAATTCCAGGACTTGTTGATGTCGACGGTGGTGCATCCGGCCATGCTTGAATATTTGGACAATGCCCGCAACGCGAAGGACAAGCCTAACGAAAACTACGGCCGAGAAATCATGGAGCTGCACACTATGGGTGTCGATAGTGGATATAAGCAAGGCGATGTCCAAGAGTTGGCTCGTATCCTGAGTGGCGTCGGGTTTCATGTTAACGATAAGCCAGTGCGCATAGCCCCCCATTTTGCACCCTATGTTGTTGAACAAGGCGCCTTTCTCTTTAACCCCGCGCGGCATGATTCAGGCAACAAGGTCTTTTTGGGAAAACCATTCAATGGCTCGGCCGGATTCGAAGAGATTGAGCGGGCCGTGGCCATCCTGGCGCATGAGCCCGCCACAGCGCGTCATATCTCCGAAGAGTTGGCCATGTATTTCCTGGCTGACAAGCCGCCCATAGCGGTCGTGGACAAAATGGCCCAAACATACATGAGAACGGATGGTGAAATTGCGGCTGTCCTGCGCACTCTGTTCGACGCCAAGCGGTTCAATACAAATGTCAGGCCTAAATTCAAAGACCCCGCCCAATATATCTATTCGTCGATTCGCCTACTGTATGGCGAGCGCTCCATAGGAAATATCGCGCTGGTGCGGCGCTGGATTGACCGCTTGTCCGAAGACCCGTATAACTATCTGACTCCCGAAGGCTACGGAATGAGGCGCAGCGACTGGGCTAGCGTTGATCAAATGACCAAGCGCCTGAATATTGTCGGCCAGGTGGCGGCCGGCGGTGATCTGGATCGCGCCGATCTGGAAGCGTTGGAAGCGACCTATGCCACGCCCAATTTGACACTCATGCTTGCCCGCACGCATGGGGAAAAACAGAGGGCGGCTTTGATCGTGTCGTCTCCCCGTTTTATGGAATATTAGGAGCTCAGTTATGCGCTCACCCATTGATCCATCGATCGATCGCACCGTTGCGAACCCGCACTCACCAAGGCGCCGTCGATTTTTGCAAGAAGCCGCGGCATTGGCTCTTGCATCGTCGTCAGCCAGCGTATGGGCGCTGCCGGCTACGCGAGGCGCCAAGCTTTTAACCGTGATGATGCGTGGCGGCTACGACGCCGCCAATTTTCTGGTTCCGATCACGTCAGACGATTATTACGCGGCGCGCCCCACAATCGCTGTCGCCCGTCCCAACTCGGGTAGCCCGGATGCCGCTGTCGCGATTGACGAGCACTGGGGACTGAACCCTGGTGTTGAAAAACATTTCCTGCCGCTCTATCACGCCAGACAGGCGTTGCTGGTCCCGTACTCTGGAAACCTGAGCGCTCCACGTAGTCATTTTGAGGCCCAGGATCTTATGGAACAGGGTTTGTCACCCGGTACTCTGCATACCTCTTATCGAGACGGTTGGATGGGGCGCTTGATTGCGCGCTTGGGCGCTAATCACACCGGCAATGTGGGTATCTCGTTCACTCGAAACCTGGCTTTGTCAATGAGAGGCCCGGTGCTTGTGCCTAACATTGCGCTGATGAACGGCACCGCGTTGCGCAGCAACCCGAATCACGAAGCGGCGATGCGTGCGCTTTATCGCGGCAGTTCTTTGGAACATCTGATCGAAGAAGGCCTGGCAACCCAGGATACGGTCGCCGCCACGCTTAACCAGCCCGATAAGCTGCAAAAGGAAATGTCCGCAGCCAGCCGCGGCGCGCCCGACCCGGCCGCGTTTGAGAAACAGATGTCGGCGATCGCCCGGCTTATGCGCGCTCATGAAGCGTACTCGGTGGGGTTTGTGGATGTGGGCGGCTGGGATACGCATGTCGCCGAAGGCAACGGCAAGGGTCAGTTAGCGCACAAGTTGGGAGATTTATCCGCAGGGCTGGCTGCCTACGCGCGCGAAATGGGTCCCGCCTGGAAGGACACCATTGTGTTGGTGATCAGTGAGTTCGGTCGCACCTTCAGAGAAAACGGCAATGGGGGTACAGACCATGGGCACGGGACGGTTATGTGGGTGCTGGGTGGGAGCGTGCGCGGCGGCCGCCTGGCGGGGCGCCAGGAACCGTTAAGCAATCGCACGTTGAACGAACAGCGCGATCTGCCTGTGTACAACGATTACCGCGGCGTGGCGGCGGAGGCGATTGGCGCCTTGTATGGCCTGGGAGCGAAAGATATGAATTATGTTTTGCCGGGGGCGGCGAAGTTGCGGCTGGGGCTGGTTTAACAGGACGCGCGCGTTTCTGGCGTCGCGAGAACTCCCCGCAAGAGCGCGATATTCGTCCACCCGGGGTTTGGCGAAGCGTATTTGAAGGCTTGAAGTTGCTGCATGGTTCGATTACATTTTGGCCAATGGGCAATGACAATGCGATCAGATACGACTAAGGTTTCGGTGTCAGCGCATTTTTCGATCGGTACGAGCGGGACTTGTTCTTCGAGCAATCATGGTCGGTTCCATAGCGGGGCCTTTCTTTTACACGTATGACTAAAACACACAACTCCAATCAGGTTGAGGTAGTTCACATGTCAATCGTCAAGCCCGGTAGCGATGCGAGGTCCGATGTGGAAATCGATGCGCAAACCGGAGTAGCTCCTGTTTTTCGGGCGCTGCGCGAGGCTATGGCCAATAAATCGTTTGAAACGCTCGACGCGGCTCAACGGTATGCCGATCAGTTTATGGGGCAAGTAAACGTTGCGCCACAAGCTGATTTCGACGGCCTGTCGGCTGAGCAAATGCATGCTCTTTTATATTTTCCGTTCGATTGCCCTCAACTGGTCGATCTACGCCTTCGGGTGCCCGCCGACAAGGTCGCTGAAGCGCCGCTGATGTCCTTATTCTTGCTGCTTGTTCAGGCTATTGGCGACCAGGGCCTAAAGCCTACTGCGACTGGCAATTTGCCTAGAAAAATTTGCAGGGATATCGCCTTGGCGTATTACGGAGAAGCTCGATACGCAGAGCAGACCCGATTCAGCGCAATTAATTCTGAGCTGGATTTTTTTGATTTGCATGTTGCTCGGTTGGTGGGCGAGCTTGCCGGCCTGGTTCGCCGATATAAAGGCAAGTTTATTGTAAGCCGTAAGGGCCGTGCCTTGCTTAAGGCGCCCAAGTCCGATAGCTTGTATCCAATATTGTTTCGCTGCTATGCGCAGGTCTTTAACTGGGCATACCGCGATGGTTATCCCGATATACCCTTTATACAACAATCGTTTTTATTCACACTATACTTGCTTGCGCTTCACGGAAACTCGTGGCGCAGGCAGAATTTTTATGAAGACGCATATTTGCGCGCATTCCCTATGGTTTTAACGCAAATTCCCGCAGGCGGAATGTCTGACCCTGAGCATATATATAGATCGCTATACACTTGGCGCTGCCTGAAAAATTTCGCTGGCTTTACAGGGCTGGCCGATGTTGAATCTGTCAAGAAAGAGTCGCTGGCTGCCACCGAATTCAGAGTCAGGAAACGACCTCTCTTGGGCATGCTGGTCGGCTTTCCGTTTTAGTGACCGTCTACGTACCGTTGCGTTGAATTCAGAGACAACACTGGACGGTATCTTTTACAGAAACTGGGCCGACACTCATGTTCAGATGGCTTACCGGTCGCGGCGCCACGCAACGTCAGGTGGCGCGTGAGCTGGCCCAAATCACTCCTCGGGCCTGGCAGACCACGGTTGCGCGGCTTCGATTTCTGGCCGGTCTGTCTGTGCGCGAAGACGAAGCTTTGCGTCAGCGCGCGGCGTGGGTGCTGGCCAGCAAAACCTTTGTTGGTGTGCAGGGTTTGGAAGTGACCGACGAGATCATGCTTTCCATTGCGATCCAGGCGGCTTTGCCCATTCTGGAGCTGGACCCCGTGCTCTACGAGGGCTGGATCGAAATTGTGCTGTATCCCGGCGGGTTCCTGGTGCCACGCACCGATGTCGACGAAAGCGGCGTGGTGCATGAATATGTGGAAGCGACATCCGGCGAAGCATGGGACGGCGGCCCAGTCATTCTGTCGTGGGAAGATAGCCGTCACGGCAAGTCGCAGAAGGCGAACCTTGTTATCCATGAGTTTGCGCACAAGCTTGACATGCACCATGGCGAAGCCGACGGAATGCCAAGCCTGGCCGCCCATGCCGACGTTTCGCCTCGACAATGGCGACACGTGCTTGAAGTTTCATTTAAACACTTCAACGATCAGCTAAGGGCGGTGGAGAACGCAATTCCACGGCATGTTGATCCCGAATCCGACGATGCCGCGCCTTGGTTCGATACCTTGCCAATGGACCCGTATGCCGCCACCAATACGGCGGAATTTTTTGCGGTTAGTTCGGAAGTATTCTTTGTGAACCCGGAGCCGCTGGCCAGGGTACTGCCCGAATGGTATGGCTTGCTGTC
>JBDTGB010000034.1:0-6554 GCA_039937635.1 Burkholderiaceae bacterium
CGTTATGACACCGAACAAAAGCGGGTTATTTATCAACCGGTAACCATCGAGCCGCGCGAAATTGTTCCGCGTATCGTGCGTGAGGAAAATTACGGAGCAGGGCGCTAAAGCATGGCTGAGATTAAAAACTACTCCCTGAACTTCGGTCCGCAACACCCGGCGGCGCATGGTGTGTTGCGCCTGGTGCTGGAACTGGATGGTGAAGTCGTCCAGCGCGCCGATCCGCACATTGGCTTGCTGCATCGCGCCACTGAAAAACTGGCTGAGCACAAAACGTATTTGCAAGCCTTGCCCTACATGGATCGGCTTGATTATGTTTCCATGATGTGCAACGAGCATGCCTACGTCATGGCGATTGAAAAGCTGCTGGGCATTCAGGTGCCGTTGCGCGCGCAATACATTCGCGTTATGTTCGACGAAATCACGCGTTTGTTGAATCATTTGATGTCGCTGGGTTCGCATGCGCTTGATGTGGGCGCGATGGCGGTGTTTTTATACGCCTTTCGCGAACGCGAAGATCTGATGGATTGCTACGAAGCGGCGTCGGGCGCGCGCATGCACGCGGCGTATTATCGCCCGGGTGGGGTGTATCGCGATTTGCCTGACTCCATGCCTCAGTACGGCGAAACCAGCAAGTATCGCGGCGAAAAAGAGCTGCGCGCCATGAATGAGGCGCGCTCGGGTTCGCTGCTTGATTTCATCGAAGACTTCACCAATCGCTTCCCTACCTGCGTGGATGAATACGAGGAACTGCTGACCGATAACCGTATCTGGAAGCAGCGCCTGGTGGGAATTGGGGTGGTTACTCCCGAGCGCGCCATCGCCATGGGCCTGACCGGCCCCATGCTGCGGGGGTCGGGCATCGAATGGGATTTGCGCAGAATGCAACCCTACGAAGTATACGATCGGCTTGATTTCGATATTCCCATTGGCGTCAATGGCGATTGCTATGATCGCTATCTGGTGCGTATTGCCGAAATGCGTGAAAGCAATCGGATTATTCGGCAGTGCGTCGAGTGGCTGCGCAATAACCCGGGGCCGGTGATTGTGGATAATCACAAGGTGGCGCCGCCCAAACGCGAACGCATGAAAACCGGCATGGAAGATCTTATCCATCATTTCAAGCTGTTCACCGAGGGGATGCATGTACCCGAGGGCGAGGCTTACGCAGCCATCGAACACCCCAAGGGCGAATTCGGGATATATCTGGTGTCTGATGGCGCCAATAAGCCTTACCGCCTTAAAATCCGCGCCTCGGGTTTTGCGCATTTGCAGGCGCTTGACGAAATGTCGCGTGGACACATGATTGCGGACGTCGTCACCATTATCGGAACGCTGGACATTGTGTTTGGCGAAATAGATCGTTGATTGGCGTCGCACCGACGCGGAAACCAGGTTTAAATTATGTTGCTTTCTGAACAAGCCTACCAAAAGATCGACCGGGAATTGACGAAATTCCCCGATGACAGGAGGCGATCGGCCATTTTGGCGTCGCTGATCATCGCGCAGGATGAAAAGCACTGGATTTCACCCGACGTCATTGAGGACGTCGCCGTGTATTTGGGCGTGCCGCCCATAGCGGTTCAAGAGGTGGCTTCGTTTTACAACATGCTTAATATCAAGCCGATCGGCCGTTACAAGCTGACGGTGTGCACTAACTTGCCCTGCGCCTTGCGCAATGGCGAAAAGGCAATCAGCCACCTGAAGCAGGCACTAAGCGTGGATCTGGGCGAAGTTTCGGCCGACGGCTTGTTCACCGTGATCGAGGGCGAATGCATGGGTGCGTGCGGCGACGCGCCGGTGGTGCTGGTCAACAACAAGCAAATGTGTGTGCGCATGTCCGACGAAAAGCTCGACGCGATGATTACGGAACTTAAACAGCACGGGGAGCCGGCATGATCGTATTGCCTGATTTGCGGCAGTTTTCCCAAGGTCTTGAACCCAATCCCGGCAACGATCTATCCAATAGCCTGCTGTTTCACGGCCGTCATATCACGCCCCAAATTGTCGCGGGTCTGGATGGCTCTAATTGGGGTCTGGACGATTACATCAAACGCGGCGGTTACGAGGCGTTGCGTAAAGTATTGACCTCGGGCATGAAGCGCGAAGACGTCATTGCCGAGGTCAAGTCCTCCGGTTTGCGTGGGCGCGGCGGCGCCGGTTTTCCGACTGGCCTGAAATGGAGTTTCATGCCGCGCAACCTTCCGGTTCAGAAATACTTGATCTGCAATTCAGACGAAGGCGAGCCCGGCACGTTCAAAGATCGCGATATCTTGCGTTTTAATCCCCATGCCGTGATTGAAGGGATGGCCATTGGCGCCTTTGCCATGGGCATCGACGTGGGCTATAACTATATTCATGGCGAAATTTACGAGGTCTATCAGCGCTTTGAACAGGCGCTGGAACAGGCGTATGCGGCGGGTTTCCTGGGCCAGAAAATCATGGGCTCGGATTTCAACTTTACGTTGCACGCCTTTTCGGGCTATGGGGCATATATTTGCGGCGAAGAAACCGCGATGCTGGAATCCCTTGAAGGGAAAAAAGGTTTGCCGCGTTTCAAACCGCCGTTTCCGGCCGGCTTCGGCTTGTACGGCAAGCCGACCACCATCAACAATACTGAAACGTTTGCCGCCGTGCCGTGGATCTTCCGCCATAGCGCGCAGGAATACCTTGAAATCGGGCTGCCCAATAATGGCGGCACCAAGCTGTTTTCGGTTTCCGGCGACGTTGAGCGCCCCGGCAACTACGAGATCCCGCTGGGCACTCCGTTTGTGAAATTGCTTGAGCTGGCCGGTGGCGTGCGTAGCGGCCACCAGTTGAAAGCGGTGATTCCAGGCGGCTCCAGCGCTCCTGTGTTGCCGGCCGCCGCCGCCATGAACCTGACGATGGACTACGATTCCATCGCTAAAGCCGGTTCCATGCTGGGTTCGGGCGCCGTGATCGTCATGGACGAAACCCGCTGCATGGTCAAGTCGCTGTTGCGGTTGTCGTATTTCTATTTTGAGGAAAGCTGCGGTCAATGCACGCCGTGCCGCGAAGGCACGGGTTGGCTCTTTCGCATGGTCAACCGGGTTGAGCACGGCGAGGGGCGTCCCGAAGACCTGGAAGTCCTTGATTCGGTCGCGCACAACATCATGGGGCGTACCATTTGTGCTTTCGGCGATGCGGCGGCGATGCCGATACGTAGTTTCATTAAGCACTTTCGCGACGAGTTCGCATACCACATTCAGCATAAAAACTGCATGGTGGATAAATACTTGTAGGGTCAGGACACAGTAATGGTTGAACTCACCATCGACGGCATCAAGGTTGAAGCGCCCGAGGGCAGCATGGTCATCCAGGCCGCGCACAAGCTTGGCGTGTATGTGCCGCACTTTTGTTATCACGAAAAACTGACTATTGCGGCCAACTGCCGCATGTGTCTGGTCGACGTTGAAAAGGTTGGGAAACCATTGCCCGCCTGCGCCACGCCGGTCACCAATGGCATGATCGTGCATACGCATTCGCAAAAGGCCATTGATGCTCAAAAAAGCGTCATGGAATTTTTGTTGATCAATCACCCGCTTGATTGTCCTGTGTGCGATCAGGGCGGCGAGTGCCAGTTGCAGGATTTGGCGGTGGGGTATGGAGCGTCGGCCTCGCGCTATAAAGAAGAAAAACGCGTTGTCGTGCATAAAGAAATCGGCCCGCTGGTGTCGGCCCAGGAAATGCAGCGCTGTATACATTGCACGCGGTGCATCCGTTTTGGCGTTGAGATCGGCGGCCTGATGGAACTGGGCATGGTCAATCGGGGCGAACACTCCGAGATCACTTCCTTTGTGGGACGTGCGGTTGAATCCGAATTATCGGGCAATATGATTGATGTTTGCCCGGTGGGCGCCTTGACGTCGGCTCCGTTTCGTTTTGCCGCGCGTACATGGGAACTGGCGCGCCGCCGCTCGGTCAGCCCGCACGATAGCCTGGGCGCCAATCTGGTCGTGCAGGTCAAGGGCGAGCGCGTCATGCGCGTGGTGCCTTTCGATAACGAAGACGTGAACGAATGCTGGATCAGCGACCGTGACCGGTTTGCCTACGAAGGCCTGTACACCGAGGATCGCCTTGCTCATCCCATGATCAAAGGTCCCGATGGCGATTGGCGCGAGGCTTCCTGGAGCGACGCTTTGCAACAGGTTGTCAAGGGTTTGAATAACGTGCGCGATCAGTATGGCGCCGAACAAATCGGCGCGCTGTCCAGTCATTACGCCACGACCGAGGAATTCGCCCTGTTGGCGCGCCTGACGCGCGCCCTGGGTTCGGAAAACGTCGATTTCCGCTTGCGCTACATGGACCCCGGCTTTGATCAGGCCGTCCCCGGCGTGCCTTGGCTGGGTTTGCCGATTGCCGAACTGAATCAACTGGATCGCGTGCTGGTGGTGGGTTCCTTTCTGCGCAAGGATCACCCGCTGATGACTCAACGCCTGCGTCAGGCGGCCAAGCGTGGTACGCAAATTACGCTTATCGAATCCGCCGCCGACGATCCCTTGCTGCCTGTGAAGGCACGCCTTACCGTTGCGCCCAGTTTGCTGCCGAACGCGCTGGCCGAAGTGTTGGTCGCGGTGGCGCAAGCCAAACAGCAACCGATTCCGGCCGAACTGACGGGCGTTGAACCTTCTGATGCGGCCAGGCAAATTGCCGCCAGCCTGACCTCGGGCGTGAAAGCGGCGGTTCTGCTGGGCAATATGGCGGTGACCTCGAATCAGGCCTCTTTGATTGCCGCCAATGCGTCCGCGCTGGCTAAGGCGGTTCTGGCTCGATTTGGGTTTCTGACCATCGGCGGCAATACAGTGGGCGGCTATCTGGCCGGAGCCGTGCCGCGGCGCGGCGGCTTGAATGCCGAACAAATGCTGAACCAGCCCCTTAAAGCGTATCTGGTCATGCATGCCGAACCTTTTCTTGATGCCGATAATGGCGTGCGCGCCACCGAAGTGCTTAAGTCGGCCGATTTCGCCGTGGCGCTAACATCGTATCGTTCGGCCGCGCAGGACTGGGCCGACGTCATGCTGCCTATTGCACCCTTTACGGAAACATCCGGCAGCTTCGTCAATGCCGAGGGTCGCGTGCAAAGCTTCAAGGGCACGGTCGCGCCGTTCGTCGATACCCGCCCGGCCTGGAAAATATTGCGAGTGCTGGGCAACTTGTTTCAGTTGCAGGGGTTCGACGACGAAACATCGGAATCCGTGCGGGATTCCATCATGGTGGACGGCATCCAAAGCCGTTTGTCCAATGATATTAGCGGTCCGGTGGGCGTGAGCATTAAGCTTGACGGTCTGGAGCGGGTCGCCGATGTTCCGATTTATCGCAGCGATTCCATGGTGCGCCGTTCCGCGCCCTTGCAATTGCCTGCGGTCTCGCAACCGCCCAAAGCGCGCATGACGGCCGATACGCTGGCGGGCCTGGGCGTGCAGGCCGGCGAGATGGTCCGCGTGCGCTCGGCGCAGGGTGAAATTCTTTTGGCGGCGCAGCACGACGATACTGTGGCGCCGGGGTGTGTGCGCATTGCGGCCGCCTTTGCCGAAACGGCGTCTTTAGGTGGCGCGTTCGGTCAACTTACGGTGGAGCGCGCCTGATATGGATTGGCTGACAGTCGTTGAAAACTACGGCACAGGACTGGTGGGCCCCACGGCTTGGCTGGTCATTTGGATACTGGTCAAAATCGTTGTGATAGCGGTGCCCATTATTTTGTGCGTTGCCTATCTGACATACTGGGAACGTAAACTGATAGGCGCCATGCACGTGCGGCTGGGGCCGACCAAGGTGGGTTATAAGGGCTTGTTGCAGCCTTTTGCCGACGTTTTCAAGCTGCTCACAAAAGAAGTGATCGTCCCGACCAAGGCGAACAAGATATTGTACGTATTGGCGCCGGTCGTTACGCTTATGCCGGCGCTGGCCGCATGGGCCGTCATTCCGTTCGGCCCCGAGCTGGTCTTGGCCAACGTCAATGCGGGCTTGCTGTATGTGATGGCGATTACGTCGCTGGGGGTTTACGGCGTTATTGTGGCAGGGTGGGCCTCTAATTCGCGCTACGCCTTTTTGGGCGCCTTGCGCGCGTCGGCGCAAATGGTGTCCTACGAGCTGCCCATCGGCTTTGTGATGATTACCGTGTTGCTGGTCTCGGGCACCCTTAATCTGAATGGTATTGTGGCGGGACAGGCCACGGGCTGGTTTGCCGGTCACGGCATCAACTTCATGTCGTGGAACTGGTTGCCGCTGTTGCCGCTGTTTGTCATTTATGTTATTTCGGCGGTGGCCGAAACCAATCGTCACCCATTCGATATGGCCGAGGGCGAGTCCGAAATTGTAGGCGGTCACATGGTTGAGTATTCTGGGATGGGGTTTGCCCTGTTCTTCCTGGGTGAATACGCCAACATGATTTTGCTCTCCTGCCTGGCGTCGGTCATGTTCCTGGGCGGCTGGACGGCGCCGATCGAAATCGCCCCGCTGACATGGGTGCCTGGTTGGTTGTGGTTGGGACTGAAAACGTTTTTTGTAGTTTCGTTGTTTATCTGGTTTCGAGC
>JBDTGB010000035.1:0-9816 GCA_039937635.1 Burkholderiaceae bacterium
TCACGACCATGTGCTCGAAGAGCACCATGATCATGGCCATGGCCATCAGGATCTGAACCTGCGTTCGGCCTATGTCCATGTCATGGCCGACGCGGCCACGTCCGTCTTGGCCATCATCGCCTTGTTCGGAGGAATGCGGTGGGGGGCGAGTTGGCTGGATCCCGTTATGGGTCTGGTCGGTGCGGCATTGGTGTCAATCTGGGCCTACGGGTTGCTGCGTGACACCGGACGGGTGCTGCTGGATGCGGAAATGAACGCTCCCGTCGTCCAGGAAATACGGGACGAAATCGCCAAAACCCCTTTCGCCGCCGAAATCTGCGACTTGCACGTATGGCGTGTGGGGAAAGCCAAGTACGCCTGTATTGTCAGTATTGCGACGGATGCCGACGTATCGCCCGAGTATTTCAAAAGGAAATTAAGCGTTCATGACGAGCTGGCGCACGTCACCATCGAAATAAATGGTCTTGGTTAATGATGGGGCGGCCACGCTTTAAAGATGTGCAAATATTTCTGGCATAGGCAATGCGTCGAGGTAATAGACGTTAATCGTGCCCGTCTTGTTCCCCGCCATGCCAGGAGCACCTACAGCATGTCTGCACCGACAACCCATTGATCCGAGAATGGGCCTTTAGTACTTGCTGGATGACTTGCACCCAGAAGCCATTGGTTCGAAGGTATTGGGCATAGCGATCACGACAGGCGCAATCTAGGTTCTTGTAGAGTGTTACCGGCATGCCTGCGGCGAACGACGTGGAGCGTCGGGCTCATTGCGCCTCGCCCTTGTTGATCACGACCTTATCGGCATATCTGCCGATAATTTCACCTACCTTTTGCATGATTTCGGCTTGCATCTGCAGTTGCAGTTTTTCATTTCCGGCAGGTAATTGCGACACCATTGAGTGACCGCCCATCATCGCACCACCCATCATGCCGCCTCCCGCTGCACCTCCCCCCATCATGGGGCATCCCATTGCGCTATTTCCCATCATGCCGTGACCCATCATCGCACCACCCATCGTGCCGCCTTGCATCATGGCCCCACCCATATTTTCTTGCGTAGTCATGCCCGACTTATCGGGTGGCGCTGGGTTGTCCGCCGCGAGCGCAGACACACCCGCGCTTGCGATCATTGCACAGAAAACTGCCGTCACTATTTGTTTGGTTTTCATTTGAATCTCCTAAGTTAATTCCATCTTTGCAAGCGCCGGACATCTTTCGTTTTGAATCTACGAAACGTTTAAGTGAAACAGGTGTGGACATGCGGTTGCGACTAACACCGAGCGCGAAATAGTTCCCGTGACGACCCAGTTTATCCCCCGCTTGAAGCCATTACAAGCCACGTTTGGTATCGCGCCATCGGTGACAAATATGTAATGTTTGCGTCATCTCTCTGTTGGGTGCGCAGCGTTAGAGTAGAACCCGTGCCGCATAAATCAGCACCATCGTCACGCAGCATGTCTGTGTGTTGCGACAACTACTTTTAAAAGGAATTCCATCATGTCAATCCGTACCACGACCCTACTGGCTTTACTCGCCACGGCACTAATCATTCCGGTCTCCAGCTTCGCTCAGTGGGTGCCAGATAATGGTGAACTAGGTGGCCATGACGTGGTCAACACAACAAGTATGAAGACCCATGCGCAGGTGCTCCAAGAGCTGCAACAGGCCAAAGCCGACCCGAGTTGGGCGAGCCGGCAAGGTGAAGAGACCGGATCATGGGCTGATACGAGCATTCAACCGGAGAAGACTCGCGCGCAGGTAACGCAAGAGCTGCAAAGCGTATCCCCGAAGCAGCACGCGTATCAGCAAAGCTTTTACACAGGGGCTTAGCTTCACCGAAGGTTCTGTGCTCGCGCTACTGTCGCACGTTTGACGAACCTGCGGCGTCGCGTTCTACGCGGCACTTGAAACAAGACATGTACAATTGGGCATCGATAAAAAGCATCTTAAATGAAACTGTCCCGTGGTTCTCGGCTCATCGCCGCGCTAGTTGCGCTGGCTAGCATGTTCTCCATGCAATTGGCCATGGCGGGCTATGCGTGCCCGCAGCCGGACACGATGCAAAGCCATGACATGGCCGAAATGTCACCGACCGCCAGTGGCGTGGCAATGCCAAGCTGCGAACAAATCGACCTGACCCAAGCTACGTTATGTCAGACGACTGCCCAAATCGCATACCAGTCTCTGGATAAGCCGCAAACACCCCATGTACACGCGTTCACGGCGGTAACGGCCTCTCTGGTCATTGAAGCCAGCAAGCTTTATCGCTCGATCACAACGCCGCTCGAAGCAGGGTGGCTGCGGCGCGCCACTGCACCGTCCATCATTACCCGCCACTGCCGCTTACGTATTTGACCTCCCAGATTGTTTAGTTCGTCATTGTTGCACTCCATGTGCAACCGATGGGTTCCTTGCTATCTGGAGGTTTTATGTTATTGCTCCCCAGAGGGTGCGTTTGGGTGTGTTGCCCATGTCTTTCCTTCTTAAAAACAATCGGCTTGACAGCGCTTGCCGGTGTACTAATGTGGTCGGCAGCGGCTCTGGCTGTGGAGCCCTCGCTCACGCTGACCGACGCTCAACACCTCGCGCTCCAACGTTCAGGCCAGTTGGCGGCGCGGGACTTTTCAGTCTCGGCGTCGCGCAGCATGGCGGTTGCCGCTGGTCAGTTGCCTGACCCTGTTCTCAGAGCCGGCATCGACAGCGTGCCGATTAATGGCGCTGATCGGTTCAGTCTGACGAACGAATCTATGACCACGCGCTATATCGGCGTATCGCAGGAAGTGACCAGTGGCGACAAGCGTGAGTTGCGTGCAAGACACTACACGCTAGAGGCGCGAAAAGAGCTTGCACAAAAAACGGTGGCAACAGCCGCAATCGAACGCGACACCGCTCGTGCATGGCTCGACCGCTACTATGCCGAAGCCACGGCGCGGGTTATCGCCCGACAGAGAGATCAGGTCAAGCTTGAGATTCGAGCCGCCGAAGGCGCTTATCGCGCTGGCCGTGGCAGTCAAGCCGATATCCTTGCCGCGCGCAGCCTGCTCGCCGATTTTGACAACCGTGCCAGCGAGACCCAGCGCCGCGTTCTCAATGCCACCACCATGCTGGTGCGTTGGATTGGTGAAACGGCCAGCAAGTCTTTGAGCACTAAACCAGACACCGATCGGATTCGGCTAAACCCAGCGACACTCGATACACAGTTGGCGCATCACCCAGAAATCGACGTGTTAACGATGCAGGAAGATATTGCCGTCAATGACGCCCGTCTGGCTAAAGCCAACAAGAAGTCCGACTGGAGTGTGTCGCTAAGTTATGGTCAACGCGGTCCGGCGTATTCCAATTTGGTTTCGATTGGCGTTTCGATACCGTTCCAGTGGGACCAGAAGAATCGCCAGGACCAGGAGCTCTCCGCCAAGCTTGCGCTGGTGGGGCGAGCCCGAGCCGAACGCCAGGATACGTTGTTCGCGCAGGTTGCCGCGACCCGTTCGTTGATTAACGAATGGACTAACGACCGTGAGCGTTATCGGCGCTACGAGCGCGAGCTGATTCCACTTGCTGCGGACCGCATTACTGTGCTGCGTTCCGCTTACCGCAGTGGCAAAGCCAGTCTTGCCGATGTGCTGGCGGCCCGGCGCAACGAAATCGATGTGCGTATTCAGGCTCTGCAGCTTGCGGCACAGACTGACCAGTTATGGGCTCAGCTCAACTTTCTTTTTCCGACCGATGGCGCCGATGCACACTCAAGCATGACCGTGAATGAGGAAATACGATGAGAACCAAAAAATCTGTTCTGGCGCTGGCGGCGGTGGGCTTGATGGGCACCACTGGCGTTGGCGTGTATCAAGTGGGAATCAATCATGGCATGAAATTGACCGTGCTCGCCTCGAGCGCAGCGGCGGCTCCTTTAGCTAAAGCGCTGGCCACCGACAACTCGGACAAGAAGATATTGTATTGGCACGATCCGATGGTGCCCGGCCAGAAATTTGACAAGCCAGGGAAATCGCCTTTTATGGACATGCAACTGGTGCCGGTGTACGCGGACAGTAAGGGTGACGATGCGGCGGTCACCGTCAACCCGCGCCTGGAACAGAACCTGGGGATACGCACGGCACAGGTTACGCGGGGGAACTTGTCGCAGTCGCTGGTGGCCGTTGGCAACGTTGTCTACAACGAACGCGATGTGGCGCAGATACAGGCGCGCAGTGGC
This sequence comes from Burkholderiaceae bacterium, assembly GCA_039937635.1. GTDB lineage: Bacteria > Pseudomonadota > Gammaproteobacteria > Burkholderiales > Burkholderiaceae_B > JBDTGB01. The sequence goes on from JBDTGB010000035.1 coordinate 4,208, forward strand.
GGTTTTGTCGAACGACTCCACGTTCGCGCGCCACTAGACCCCGTTCACAAGGGGGAACCGCTCGTGGACCTTTACGTTCCCGAATGGATCGCGGCGCAGGAAGAATACTTGACGGCCCGGCGCTTGAGCGGGCCGGGCTCAAACGGCTTGGCGAGTGCGGCGCGACAACGAATGCAACTGGCCGGTATGAATGAGGCTCAGATTCGCTTGGTGCTTGCCCGTGGCAAAGTGCAACCCCGCTCGACCGTAGTTAGTCCGATCGACGGGGTTGTAACTGAACTGGCAATACGCGAAGGCATGACAGTGTCGATGGGTGCGCCGTTATTTCGTATTAACGGTCTTGGCACGGTCTGGGTCAATGCGGAAGTTCCCGAAAACCTGGCCTACCAGATACGGGTCGGCAACCGGGTACAGGCGCGTACCAGCTCATTGCCAGGAACGGTTTTTGAAGGGAAGGTAAGCGCGATTTTGCCAGACGTCAATCCGATGACTCGTACTCTTAAGGCTAGAATTGAGCTTGCCAATCCAACCAAACAACTCGTTCCGGGGATGTTCGTTACGGTGAATTTCGTATCGTCTTCGCGCGACGACGTTGTGCTGGCGCCCACCGAAGCGGTGATTCAGACCGGCACACGCAATGTCGTAATCGTCGTGCAAGACAATGGCCAGTTCGCGCCCGTTGACGTGCAAATCGGCGCCGTCGCCCATGGCCAAACTGAAATTCGCAAGGGGCTAATTGTCGGACAGAAAGTGGTGGCCTCAGGCCAGTTTCTGATCGACTCCGAGGCGAGCCTGAAAGGAACAGCCAACCGCATGGGCGAACCTGCCGCGTTGCCAAGTGACGTCAAAGCCGCTGAAGCCAAACCCGACGTCGGAGCGGCCAAATGATTGCAAAATTGATCCGCTGGTCGATCGGCAACCGGTTTCTGGTGTTGCTGGCGACACTCATGGTCATTGCCTGGGGAGTCTGGTCGGTATCGCGTATGCCGCTGGATGCCATCCCCGATCTGTCTGATGTTCAAGTCATTGTCCGCACGAGCTACCCGGGCCAGGCGCCGCAAATCGTCGAGAATCAAGTCACCTATCCGCTTACAACAACCATGCTCTCGGTGCCTGGAGCCAAGGTGGTGCGCGGTTACTCGTTTTTCGGCGACTCGTTTGTCTACATCTTGTTTGAAGACGGCACCGATCCTTATTGGGCGCGCTCACGCGTGCTGGAATATCTAAGCCAGGTGCAGTCGCGCCTGCCCTCTCAGGCGAAAGCCTCGTTGGGGCCAGATGCGACCGGGGTAGGGTGGGTGTACGAGTATGCGCTCACGGACAAGACCGGAAAGATGGATTTGTCGCAGTTGCGCGCGTTGCAAGACTGGTTTCTAAAGTACGAGCTTAAAACCGTTCCCAATGTGTCTGAAGTCGCCAGCATCGGCGGCATGGTGCGGCAATACCAAATCGTGCTCGATCCCGAGAAGCTGCGCGCTTACAACATCCCGCAAGGAAAGATTATCGATGCGGTACAGAAAGCCAATCAGGAAACCGGCGGGTCGGTGCTGGAGTTGGGCGAAGCCGAATACATGGTGCGTTCATCGGGTTATCTAAAGTCACTCGACGATTTTCGCAAGATCCCACTGACTACGACCGACGCGGGCGTCCCGGTGCGTCTGGGCGATGTGGCGCGCGTACAAATCGGGCCCGAAATGCGGCGTGGCGTGGCCGAGCTTAACGGGGAGGGCGAGGTGGCCGGCGGTGTGATCATCATGCGATCCGGAAAAAACGCGCTTGAAACGATTAGTGCGGTGAAGGCGAAGTTGGAGGTGTTGAAGGCAAGCTTGCCGCCAGGCGTTGAAATTACCCCTACTTATGATCGGTCAAACTTGATTAACCGGGCAGTCACCAATCTGCAAGAGAAACTGATTGAAGAGTTTATTGTTGTAGCAATTGTGTGCGCCCTGTTTCTGTTTCATTTGCGCTCCTCCCTGGTTGCCATCATTACCTTGCCTATCGGAATATTGATTGCGTTCATTGTGATGCTTTACCAAGGGGTCAACGCGAACATTATGTCGCTGGGAGGCATCGCGATTGCCGTCGGTGCGATGGTGGACGGGGCGATCGTCATGATTGAGAATGCGCATAAGCACATTGAGCAATGGCGGCACGACCACCCCGGTAAAGAACTGATGGGCGACGCACACTGGAGGGTCATCGGAGATGCGGCAACCGAAGTCGGGCCACCGCTTTTTTTCTCACTGCTGATTATTGTTCTGTCATTTATTCCAGTGTTCACGCTGGAGGCGCAAGAGGGCCGCATGTTCGCACCCTTGGCGTTTACCAAAACCTATGCGATGGCCGCAGCCGCCGGCTTGGCGGTGACTCTGATTCCCGTATTAATGGGTTATCTGATTCGCGGCCGTATTCCCGACGAGCAAAGGAACCCACTTAACCGATTTTTAATCGGCGTATACCGACCCATGCTCGAAGTCGTGTTGCGATTCCCCAAGACTACGCTGCTTGGGGCGGGACTTATCGTGCTTGTCACGCTGTGGCCCATATCACAACTGGGGTCTGAATTCATGCCCGCGCTGGATGAAGGCGATTTACTTTATATGCCGACCGCGTTGCCGGGCCTGTCGATCGGCAAGGCCTCTCAATTATTGCAGCAGACTGACCGTCTGATTAAAACCGTGCCTGAAGTGCAAAGCGTCTTCGGCAAAGCGGGCCGCGCCGAATCGGCCACGGACCCGGCCGCCATGGAAATGTTCGAAACCACGATCCAGCTCAAGCCGAAAGATCAGTGGCGCACCGGCATGACGACTGAAAAGCTCATTACTGAACTGGATCGTTTCGTAAAAGTTCCGGGGCTTTCCAATATATGGGTGCCGCCGATTCGTAATCGGATCGATATGCTGGCCACGGGGATTAAAAGTCCGGTGGGAGTGAAGGTCGCGGGCGCGAGCCTGCAGGAGATCGACCGCATTACGGCTGAAATAGAACGCGTGGTGCAGCACGTGCCGGGAGTTTCATCGGCGCTGGCGGAACGACTGAATGGCGGGCGCTATGTCGACGTTGACATAAACCGCGATGCCGCTGCGCGCTATGGCCTGAATATCTCCGACGTGCAAAATTTCGTGTCGGCCGCGATTGGAGGTGAGAACATAGGTGAAGTTCTCGATGGACTGCGACGCTTTCCGATCAACGTGCGATATCCACGCGAGATTCGCGATTCCGTCGAGAAACTGCGCGACCTGCCGATCCTTACCGAACGTGGCGCGCAAATCCGGCTGGGCGATGTGGCCACAGTGGCCATTAAAGATGGCCCGTCCATGTTAAAGAGCGAAAATGCGCGCCTGTCTGGCTGGGTATACGTCGATATTCGAGGCCGCGCTTTGAGCGCAGTGGTGCGCGATATGCAACAGGCCGTTGCCGGGGAAATAAAGTTGCCGCCTGGATACTCCGTTGCGTGGTCGGGCCAGTTTGAATATCTACAGCGTGCCGCCAAAAAATTGGAGGTCGTGGTGCCTGCGGTATTGCTCATTATTTTCGTACTGCTATATCTGACATTCAAGCGTTTCGACGAGGCCGCGCTGATTATCGCCACGCTACCGTTCGCGCTGGCCGGTGGGGTCTGGTTGCTATGGCTGCTGGGGTACAACCTGTCGGTGGCCGACGGCGTGGGTTTCATCGCCTTGGCGGGCGTTGCGTCCGAATTTGGCGTCATCATGCTGATCTACTTAAAGCACGCCTGGGATGCGCGGGTGTCCCAAGGAAAGACGACCGAAGCGGATTTGCTTGACGCCATTCGTGAAGGCGCGGTGCTACGGGTGCGCCCGAAGGCCATGACGGTCGCCGTCATTATCGCCGGACTGATACCCATCATGATAGGCATGGGCACGGGCTCGGAAATCATGAAACGTATTGCGGCTCCCATGGTCGGCGGAATGATCACTGCGCCCTTGTTGTCGATGTTCGTCGTGCCGGCGGTCTATCTGCTGTTGCGACGCCGGCAGTGCAGCTATTCGCGTAGTTAATCTCAATCAAAGAAGGAAAATATCATGAAACTTAGCACTGCCTTATCTTTAATCATTGCTATATCTGCTTCCAGCCCCGCTTTTGCGCAATCCGGAAATATGAAAGACATGAGTGCCACCTCGCCAGCGCCGGCTCAAAGCATGAACATGAGGAATATGGACATGAAGAATATGGGTATGCTGATGGGCGATAACAAGAATATAGCCAAAATGGGCCAGGCGGCGACGCCGAATATGCAAACTCACACGGCCACTGGCGTGGTAATGGCAAGCGATACGTCCAAGGGTACCGTCACGATCGCGCACGGCCCGGTGGCAAGTCTGAAATGGCCGGCGATGACCATGACGTTTACGGTGAAAGATAAAACGTTCTTTGATAAACTGGTTGTGGGCAATAAGGCAAGTATCGAGTTTTTGCAGCAAGGCGCTGACTACGTCGTGGCGGCGGTGAAGTGAACAGACGGACAAGACTTCGACCAAGTCGCGATGGTGGAAAATTATCGCAGTGGTATCCTGTAGGAGTTGATACACCGTTGCTGCAGGATCGCCGATAGTTTGGCCCTGCGGATTGAATGTAATGGAGCCCAGCATAATGAGTCGACATGGCCAACACGGAAAATGGTGGTGAACGCCATGCCAGACGCTGCTACCTTGCGTGCTCCACAAAACCCGGCGCTCGGTGACGACGATCTGCTTGATTGTCTGCAGCGTGCCGCATTCGGCTACTTCCTGCACGCGTTCAATCCGGCCAACGGACTGATTGCCGATACATCACGCGAGAATTCGCCGTGCAGTATCGCGGTCGTCGGATTCGCGTTGTCGATCTACCCGATCGCGGTGCAGCGTGGCTGGATGACGCGGGCCGACGCGATCGAACGTAGCCTCGCTGCGCTGCGTTTCTTCCGCGACAGCGATCAGAGCGGACAGCCGGAAGCGACCGGTTACAAGGGTTTCTATTACCACTTCCTCGACATGCACAGCGGTGCGCGCGTGTGGCGCTCGGAGCTGTCGATGATCGACACCGCATTGCTGCTGGCCGGAGCGCTGACTGCGGCCAGTTTCTTCACAGCGGATACGGACAAGGAAACCAAGTTGCGTGAACTGGTCGACGTGCTGTACACGCGGGTAGACTGGTGTTGGGCCCAGGATGACAAGCCGACATTGCGGCAAGGCTGGAAGCCCGAGTGTGGATTTCTCCATTACGGCTGGGACGGCTACAACGAAGGCATCGTGCTGTACGTGCTGGCGCTGGGCTCGCCGACGCATCCAATAAAGAGCAATAACTACGCGGCATGGACAGCGACGTATCAATGGGAAAACCTGTACGACATCGACTTTTTATATGCCGGACCGTTGTTCATCCATCAGTTCTCGCACGCCTGGATCGACTTTCGCGGCATCCGCGACCGGTTCATGAGCGAGAAGCGCTGCGACTATTTCGAGAACAGCCAGCGCGCTACACAAGTGCAACGCGAGTATGCCCGGCGCAATCCGCACAGCTTCCGTGGTTACGACGAAGACTGCTGGGGGCTGACGGCCTGTGACGGCCCCAGTCAGCAACAGCCGGCGTTGGCACAAGAACGCCAT
>JBDTGB010000036.1:0-3630 GCA_039937635.1 Burkholderiaceae bacterium
TTTCAACTGAATACTTTAACAATGCGACCGAGCGATACACGCCGTGCGCAAACTTGCCATAAGGCATTGTCAAGAACATTGCCATCACAAAACCAAGATGGATAGCCAGCGTCAACGCCATACCGCCTGTGTCGCGCAAAACCAGCAGCGCCAGACCGGTCAGGCCAGTCAAAAACAGCAGTGCGATAAAGCCGCGATCCATCGGCTTTTGACTTGCGTCGCCGTGCTCGGGATCGCGCCTTATATTCATCCAGAGCAATCCAATCGGCCCGATAAACAGGCCTATTCCGCCAATAATGCCTAATATGACGGGCAGGCTTATCACTGGATAAGGCGCATGCCAGGCCAAAAAATAATGATAAATCGTCGCGACGGATGTCGCCGCAAAACAAAACATAAAACCATAAAACGTCAGGTGATGAAAACGCCGGCGCCATAACGTAAAACGATCATCCTCGTTATTACAACCCTCGCCGTGACCGCCCCCCAGATAACGCAATGTCAGCACATCTTTTGCCGCCTCTGTGGCAGACGCTATCGCCTCCGTTCCGTTCTGGAGCTCCTCTGGCGGCGATATGTCGCGCCAGAATCGAACGCCGCCGATCATCAACGCCAAAACGGCAAACCCAAATACCGCCCCAAACATTAAAACCAGCGTGTTATGAGGAAAGATGGCATAAAAATTGCCCGCTAAAGGAGCATGCCATAGTGAACCATTGATAATAAGAACCAGAACTAAAAACAGGGCCAAGCCAGCACCCACAGCCAATGCCGTGGTTAGCCCGGCGCGCTTATAGAGCGCGCCAAAACGGGCCGGCCATGCATACTCAACATAGGTCTGCATCCGCACACGGGCCATGGCTCGTGGAACGTTGACAGCGAATTCGTGAGGCGCAGCATATTGACAAGAATGCAAACAAGCGCCGCAGTTATGGCATAAGTTGGCCAGATAGTTAATATCGGCTTTAACAAAATCCAGGCGGTGAGTCATCGCGGGAAAGACGGCGCAATACCCCTCGCAATAGCGGCACGCGTTGCAAATTTGCATGACTCGATCGACCTCTTTTTCGTCATCGGTCAACATCAATGCTTCGATGCCGGCGGTGTGAGCCTTCTGAATCGAGACCGGTAATGTCTCCATCATATATCCTTAATTACTACGCAGTAATTGCCACGCTGGACTTCGCAGCCAATGCAGCCTGTGTTCCGGCGATCCGCCCAAAGGCTGTGCCTATCGACATGCCCACTCCCGCTGTGTACCCCTGCCCCAGTACATTCCCAGCCATCATTTCCCCCGCCGCAAACAAGTTGGGGCTGGGATCGCCGTTAAAATGCACCGATGCGTTCTCATTGACTTTGACTCCCAGGTACGTAAACGTAATGCCGGGCCTAAGCGCATAGCCAAAAAACGGGGGCGTATCTATAGGTATCGCCCAATGTGTTTTAACAGGTTCAATACCTTCAGTATGGCAATCATCCAAAACGGCGTGATTGAAAGTTCCGACCCGGCATGCGGCGTTGTATGCTTCGACGGTTCGAACAAAAGCAGACGGGTCCAACTCAAGCTGCCGCGCCAATTCGCTTAACGTGTTGGCCTTCGCGCCGGGAAACACCGGCGGCATGAACCGGCCAACCGCTTTGGAGTCGATGATCGAGTAAGCAATTTGGCCCGGCTGCCCGGCCACCAGCCTGCCCCATATAGCGTAACGCTTAGGCCAGAAATCTTCGCCTTCATCACAAAATCGCGCGGCCTGACGATTAACCACCACTCCCAGCGATACGCAATCAATTCGTGTGCAGATGCCGCCATCGTATAAGGGCGCCCGCGCATCAATGGCCACGCAATGCGATTGACTGGGTTCGCCAATGGAGTCGGCGCCGGCGTCAAGCAAAAATTTCAATAAAACACCCATGTTGTATCGCGTGCCGCGAATCAGGAAATTATCGGCCACCCATTCGCCATTGATCTGGCCCCACGCTTCACGCAGCCACTCGCGGTTCGATTCAAAGCCGCCACAAGCTAGCACGCAGGCCTTTGCCTGGATCCGCTCGTCGCCAAGTCGGGCTGCGATAAAACAGCCACCGTCCAGCTCAAGAGAATCAACAGGGGAGTTATAGCGGATATCAACGCCCAGATTCTGGGCACTTCGATAGTAGGCGTTGACCAGGGCCTTGCCGCCTCCCATAAAGAAGGCGTTGGTGCGCGCCACATGAAGCGCGCCTGTGAGGGGTGGCTGAAAATGAACGCCATGTTGTCTCATCCAGCCGCGGCACGAAGAGGACGCGCGGATTACGAGCCGCCCAAGGTCCTCGTTGGTGCGCCCCCCAGTCACTTTAAGCAGGTCTTGCCAAAATTCTTCTTCAGGGTAGGATCCGCTGAGAACATCTTGCGGTTCATCGTGCATACAACGCAAATTACGCGTATGTTGGGAATTGCCGCCACGCCACTCTTTAGGAGCCGATTCCAATATTAAAACCGAGGCCCCCGCTTCGCGCGCCATAAGTGCGGCGCACAAAGCCGCGTTGCCTCCGCCAATCACTAAAACATCAATCATGAGATGCTGCCTGCCAAGACTTCAGCGAAGGCTTTTGTGCCCAACACCCCGCCCAAATCCATGGTTCGGGTCGCGCGATTGGCCAGCGCGTCATCCACCGCTTTATCGATGGCGTCGGCCGCCGCCGCTAGTTGTGGCTCGTCGCGCCGCTCCGACAGCCACCTTAAGAGCATTGCCACCGACCCTATCAACGATGATGGATTAGCTTTGTCCTGACCAGCAATATCCGGCGCCGACCCATGCTGGGCTTGGGCGATGGCATGATCAAAACCCGCATTCAGGGACGCTGCCAGACCCAGGCCGCCGGAAAGCTCTGAGGCCTCGTCGGAAATGATGTCCCCGAACATATTGGTGGTCACAATTACATCAAAAATCTCGGGCTTGCGAATCAGAAGCGCAGTCATCGAATCCACAAGCTGCTCATCATAAGCAATGGATGGGTATTTTGCCGCGACTGCACGCGTTTTTTCGAGGAAAAGTCCATCCGACAATCGCAACACATTGGCCTTATGCACCGCCGTCACTTTTTTAGCCCCACGCTGCAACGCTAACTTAAACGCATACTCGGCAATACGCTGGCACCCTTTAGTGGTTATTTTCCGCAGCGCCAGCGCGACATCCTCGGTGGGCATAAATTCACCCGTACCGGCCACCATTGTCCGGTCGGCATAAAAGCCTTCGGTGTTTTCACGCACAATCACCAGATCAAAATTTTTGCGGATGGGGCTTTCGACGCCCACGCGCGTACGCGCGGGGCGCACGTTGGCGAACAAATCCAGCTCTTTACGCAACACCCCCGACGGATTACGTCCACCTTCGGCGAGAGGAGGGTATTCATTGTGTGAAATGGGGCCGAGAATCACCCCGTCGGCGGCGCGAGCCCGCGCCACCACGTCATCGCTTATCGTAGTTCCCGTTTTTTTCAGAGACGCGAACCCAATCTCGGCAAACTCGAGCTGTATATTCAGATCAAACGCCGCCTGCGCCGCGCGAAGCACGTCAAGGGCCGCCTGTGTTATCTCAGGGCCAATACCATCGCCCTGCATTGCGACAAGCCTGATCGGTTGCTTAAGTA
>JBDTGB010000037.1:0-5703 GCA_039937635.1 Burkholderiaceae bacterium
CGCCCAGGCTGCCTTGTCACCCAGTTTCGGGGCGTTGGCCGCACCTGTACTGTGACACACAAAGCAGGCCGATTTGTACAGCTTCTCGCCACTGTGAGTTGCGCTCGTCATGGCCACCATTGCCTCGCCCGAGGCAATGGCCACGATTGGGGCCAGACTCAACCCCAGAGCAACCCCTAGTGCGACGTGAGCTAACTTGAACATAAATTTCTCCAATAACTACAAATAATCTATCTGCCACCGAGGCAAACTTCCACATAAATAACGGCAATTACACCTTGACAATCGGGCCGGGCGCTTTGATCTGTTTCATCAGATCGTCGTTCCACTTGCCCTCGACTTTGACGTGACCAGCCGCGCCCAGCAAAAAGGATTCAATCAGGTTATGGTTCAGATAGGCGTAAATGCCGGGCTGCTTGAAGGTATACAGCGCGGCGCCAGCCGAGCCGCCAGGAACGAACCATGTTTCAAGGTTCCTGAGCGGAGGATTATCAAACTTGCCCAGTTCCCAGACCCAATCTCCGTGGCCGCCAATAAGGTGCGGACGCGTATCCCGGTTGGCTTGCGAGTGAATGAACAGCACCGTTTCGCCTACATTGGCCACCAGGGCGTTCTTACCCGTCAGCGCGCCTACCTTGCCGTTAAATACCACATGAGTGGGCGTCAGCGTCTGCATCACCTCCACCGTATCGGCGTAACTCGCCGCAGCGGTGTCATAGTCCTTATAATCACCCTTTTCATCCTTGGGGATGTATAGGTCGAACTCGCCTATGGTGTAGACCCGATCGTAATGCAGGGACTTGCCTTGCGCGTCTTTCAAACCGTCGCGCGGCAAAACCATCAGGGTGCCGCTCATGCCGGACACAACGTGCCAGGCCACTGTGCCTTCGGGGGCGCAGTGATACACGAAAACGCCGCTGCGATCCGCTTTAAAACGCAGGGTAACCTGCTCGCCGGGGTTGACGTTGGTCAGCTTGGCGCCGCCCAAAGCACCTGTCGCGGCATGAAAGTCAACATTGTGCGGCATGACATTTGTTGCGGGATTGACCAAGGTCAATTCAACATAATCGCCCTGATGCACCACCATGGTCGGGCCGGGCATGGATCCGTCAAACGTCATGGCCTGCATCGTCGTGCCCTTATCGTCGATGACAATCTTCTTTTCCTGGACCGTCATGCGAAATTCAACAATTCTGGGCGCCGAGTCAATGGACTGTTCGTGGGCGTGAACCATCGGCGGTGCGACAAGGTCGATTTTGATGCGCTGCAACTTCGATATGTCATGAGCAACGGGTGACGGTTCTTTCAAACTAGCGCCGGACGCCGCCTTTGCCAGTACCGGTCCCGCCATAATGGCTGATCCGGCCAGCGTGCCCATACCTACCTGCTTGAGAAATAGACGTCGTTCCATCATGAAAACTCCTTTCGTTGTGAATCGTTGACCTGATGAATTCATTTAATACCGATAATTAAGCCTGTTCTTTGTTGCAGCGCAAACTTGATGCAGATTGGCTCGGGTTTACCCGTATAAACAACAGTTCATTTAGGCGACGCATCACGAATCAGCCTGAACCCCAGATTAGTCGGCGGAATGCCGACCGAGCAGGCGCCGCCACGCGGGTCACGAATAAAATCGGCAATATATCCACGATGACGGCCCGCCACGACGCGAATGCCGCAGTTTGCCTCTGGCGCCGACAGCGCCACGGAATCTTTATCAAGCAATTGACGGCTGCTACACGTATCCGTCCATTCCCAGACGTTGCCGCCAATATCCAGCAAGCCAGTAGAACTGACGCCATAGCCACCGAAAGTTTTAAGACGAATATCTCCGGTGGTCTTGCGCCGGGCCTCAAGTTCATACTCGGCAAGCCAGCGCTGGGCCGGATCGTTCGGATCAGACGCTTTAATAACCTCATCTTCCTTATAGGCCGAGCCGGCGGCATAAACCCATTGCGCATAGCTTGGCAGCTTGTAGCGATAACCGGTTCGGATCGACAGCCAGGCCGCGTAGGCCGTGGCGTCTACCCAACTGATCCCCACCACCGGCAAATCGGGAGAAGCCGCAGCGCGCCGCGCCCTATCTGGAGCTTTGCAGGCGCCATCGCTGACGCAGGCGGCATATTCCGCCTGACTGACCTGCCGTTTCATGATCAGAAAATCGTCGGTAAAGCGCACAATAGCAGCTGGCGGATTTACTGGATAATTGCCGTGCAGATACTCGCCAGCGGGGTAATAACTGAACTCGGCCGCCTTGATGGTCACAAGCTCGGTCTTGTCAGTTATTCTGGATGCGCTGGTCAACGCAAGATACACAAGGACGGCAGCCATTGTCAGTGTAATTAACACTGTAATTCTGATCAGAATGCGCATTGTGCTTCGCTTTCAGTGAAGGTAAGAGCGAGATGCATCGTGGGTCCGCATGCGCACCCGCTCGGGTCCACAATCATTATCCGATGATGGGCTATGCCGATCTTGATTTGCGTCAAATTAATGAAAGAATTAGCGCGTCAGGCGGGCGATTTCTGAATCCATAAAGGCAGAGAAGAAAATCCGCTGGCGGGGAAATGAGCGTTGACCGTCGCTTTATCCGCTATCGGAGTGATTCGATGGGTGCGCTTGAGCAGTTCTTCCATCACGATACGCAATTCCAGCCGCGCCAGGGGCGCGCCCGGGCAGACATGAATTCCCGCACCGTATAACAGGTTCAGCCCCGGGTCGCGGTCAAGGCGGAATTCGTCGGGATCGCCAAATACCGCTTCGTCTCGATTGGCCGACGCCCAGATGATGGCAATGCGTTCACCCACCGCCAGTTCGCGCGCCCTCATGCTCACCGGTTTGACAGCCACGCGGCGATTCATGATCAGCGGCGCATGAATACGCAATATTTCGTCAATGGCGACAGGCAAAAGATAGGGACGTTCCCGTAACTGACGCTGAAGCGCAGGATTCACGGCCAGGTAATGCGCCAGGATACCAACGGACGCCGAAATGGTGCCCAGTTCTCCGACTGTCCAGTTGCGTAAAATGCTCACGACCTCGCTTTCGGTAATGGGTCTGTTAAAAACTCTGGTGTGCATGAGACTGGTCGTAATGTCGCTTGGCGCGGCAGCGCCGGCTCGGACCTTGGGTCCCAATCAGGTTCTGGCTTTTTGGTCATGAAGCTTTTCCACCTTGGATTTGTTTCACCATGTTCACCAGGCCGGAAGTACAGTAACTAAGTTGGATCACACCCATTGATTCGCATCCGATCAACTGCAGTGCGGAAATGGTATCGCTTCTGTTTCGGTAAAGTATTGATGCGCGTCAAGCCAAGTTTGATCGTTACGCCAGTAACTCAAATCCGGAAACGAATGGTCACGCCCAGCCCTTTTCCTCCCAACCCCTCTCCTATAGCTACGGTTCCACCGTGCGTCGCAGCAATTTTTGCGACAATGGACAACCCCAACCCACTTCCTGGCGCGTCATTGTCTTGCGTACGGAAGAAACGATCCTGTAGACGCGCCCGATGCTCGGGCGCGACACCTTCGCCATCGTCCTTCACACAGAACACCAGCAAGGTGGCTTCGCGGGCAACCGAGACCTGTATGTTGCCCTGCGCCCCGCCGTATTTGATGGCATTGTCCAACAGGTTGTCGATCATGATCGACAAGATCGCCGGATCACCTTGCAGCATGGAGTTCGGCGGCGCCGACACCTTGAAGGCGACGCCGCATCGTTGCGCCTCATCGTCCCTGCGCGCCACGCACTCGAGCGCCAAACGGCCCAGATCCACAGCTTGCCGCATGGCTGGCTCGACATGGTCCAGACGCGCCAGCAACAAGAGTTGCCGGACTAGATGAGTCGTTCGATTAACGCCTGCAATAACTTGCCCGATCGCATATTGGCGGCTGGCATCGTCTCGCGCCCCGAGTGCAACTTCAGCCTGCACCTTGATAGCTGCCAGTGGCGTACGCAGCTCATGTGCCGCATCGGCGGTGAACGAACGCTCTTTCTCGATCGAACGTGCCAGCCTCTCCAGTAATTGATTCAAGGCGTCCGTTAACGCTTGCGCCTCAACCGGCACCTGCTCCAGTAAAATTGGATCAAGGTTATCCGCATCGCGCGACGCGATACCCTGCGAGAGCTGCGCCAATGGGCGCAAGCCACGGCCTATGCCAACCCAGATCAAGAGCGCAAGCATCGGCAACGCCAATAGCAGCGCCTGTGCCATGCGTCGGGTCAGCTTGCCAATCAGTTGATCGCGCGCGTCAAGGGGCTCGAACACCCGCACCTGATAATGACGAGCCCGGTCATGCGAGGCGTAACCACGCCACTGCCGATGATCGAACTCGAAGGTGCTATAGCCTTCTCCCGGACGGAACAACGCGGCAGGAGCATTGGCACTGCGTAATAGCAATTCGCCCTCGTCGCTCCATACCTGGAAATCAAGCGGGTTGCTGCCACTATCCATGTCATGATCATGATCGTCGTCTTGAGTCCGGCCTTTGACGAGCCTGCCAAGTCGCTTCAGATCAAGCAGCATCAGAGTACGCGCACTCTGCTGCAGACGCGCATCCGCTATCTCATGGACTTCTTCATGCGCCTTGCTGTAAGTCAAACCAAGCATCACAACCCACACAAGCGCCAGGCTGCCAAGCAAAAGCAGCAGCAAGCGTCGTCGTATGGAAAAGTGCCTCACGGCCCCTCCTTGGCAATTAGATAACCAACGCCACGCAACGTCTTGATCAGATTGTCGCCGAGCTTCTTGCGCAAATGATGAATGTGCACTTCGACCGCATTGCTGTCAATCTCTTCGTTCCAGCCATATAAGCTTTCTTCCAGTCGCGAACGCGACAAAACGGAGCCGCGATGTTCGAGCAGATCGGTCAAAATCGCACATTCGCGCGCCGATAGCGAAATAATCTGATCGCCGCGTACAACACTAAGACTATCCGGGGCCAATACCAGATCGCCATAATGGATCATAGTGGTGCTGCGCCCATGCGCGCGCCGCAACAAGGCGCGGATACGCGCTACCAACTCGGCCAAATCGAACGGCTTCACCAGATAATCATCCGCGCCGGCCTCTAACCCTACAACTCGGTCGCGCACTGTATCACGCGCCGTCAACAACAATACCGGCAAGTCGCTGCCCTTTCTGCGTAATTGCTGCAAAACGTCCATTCCCGAAACGCGCGGTAAGCCGAGATCGAGGACCACCAGTTCGTAATCCGTGGTCTGTAGCGCCAGTTGAGCAGCATGACCGTCGCGCGCCCAGTCGACAGCGAACCCGGCTTGCTTGAGCCCAACTTCGATCCCATTACCAAGAATTGAATCGTCCTCTACCAACAATAAACGCATGGGCGCCCTTCACAAGTCATGTAGCCAAACTGTGCTTATCGGCTGTCTGTCTTAAGCGAATCTTAAGAGCCGTAGAAAAAAGATTTCGATCCTTAAGATTCACTTCAGCTAGCCGGCGCAATCTTTGTCTTGTCTAACCGACATCCAGGTATTCACCTGCACACACTTTAGTTCATTGAAGGAAAATATCATGAACACATTTTTACCAAAGGCTCTCAGCGTACTGGCATTATCCACCCTCTCGCTGTCCGCTTTCGCTTCCACCTACGCCGGCTCCTGCACCACAGAAACAAAATCAAAATGGATGACGCCGGCCGCCGTACAGACGAAATTCGAACAACGGGGATACGTCGTGCGCCG
>JBDTGB010000038.1:0-2851 GCA_039937635.1 Burkholderiaceae bacterium
GCGCCCTTGCATTATCACTGACCTGCGCGATTTCCTTTGCTTCCGAAGGGGGTTACCCGCTGGATCACGCGCCGAACCGAATCAACGACCTGGCTTCGTTGCAAAACGGCGCGAAGCTGTTCGTCAACTACTGTTTAAGCTGTCACAGCGCGAGCTCCATGCGCTATAACAAGCTGACCGAAATCGGGCTTAGCGAAGACCAGATCAAAAAGAATCTGCTGTTCACCTCCGACAAGATCGGCAACCTGATGACGATCGCCATGACGCCGGCCGATGGCAAAAAATGGTTCGGAACGACTCCGCCCGACTTGTCGGTCATTGCACGCGCCAAATCCAGCCTGAGCAATTCGGGCGTTGACTATATTTACACCTACTTGCGCACGTTCTACCGCGACACATCCAAGTCCAGCGGCTGGAACAACCTGGTTTTTCCGAACGTCGCCATGCCCAATGTGCTTTGGGAGCTCCAGGGGCCTGTGTCACTATCGCATGTTACGATACACGAGGCGCAGCAAACCGACGGCAAAACCGAATGGCAACGTGCCGTGGCGCAGTATGACGCGCAGGGGTTCTCCAACATCAAGAGCGAAATCATTCCGAACTATCACGGCGCGTCCGTCGACAAGCCAACGCTGACGGCCGTCGACCAAAGCCACTCGATTGCCTTTGACGGCAATGTTGCCGATTTAAGCAACTTCCTGGGATGGATGGCTGAACCCGCTCAATTGTTGCGCAAGCAACTGGGGGTTTGGGTGATTTTGTTTCTTGCCTTGTTCCTGGTGGTTGCATGGCGTTTGAATGCCTCTTTCTGGAAAGACGTTAAATAAAACAAAACCCTTCGCCGGCCGGCTTCGCGCTACGCTTAAGCCGCCGGTTACGAAATAGGCGTAGAGTTATACGCCTGTTTCTTTTTCGGAGCCGCACTTTTAGTGCGCCCTTGTTTTCATTTCTACAATTGGAACCCGCGACATGATGGTGCTCTATTCAGGAACGACCTGCCCGTTCTCTCAACGTTGCCGTTTCGTATTGTTCGAGAAAGGCATGGACTTTGAGATCCGCGATATCGATCTTTACAATAAGCCAGAAGATATCGACGTCATGAATCCATACGGTCAAGTGCCGATTCTCGTTGAACGCGACCTGATCCTGTACGAATCGAACATCATCAATGAATACATTGATGAGCGCTTTCCTCATCCGCAACTTATGCCGGCCGATCCCGTCATGCGCGCGCGTACACGGTTATTTTTGTATAACTTTGAAAAAGAGCTCTTTGTCCACGTGTCGGTTTTGGAAGCTCGCGGCGACATCAATCCCAAAGAGCTTGATCGCGCGCGGCAAAACATTCGCGAGCGTCTGTCCCAACTTGCGCCCATGCTGCTAAAAAACAAATACATGCTGGGCGACGAGTTTTCGATGCTGGACGTCGCGGTCGCCCCGCTGCTTTGGCGCCTTGATCATTATGGTATCGAACTGCCAAAGAACGCCGCGCCCATTCAAAAATATGCCGAACGCATATTTTCGCGCCCCGCTTACATCGAAGCACTGACGCCCTCTGAAAAAGTAATGCGCCGTTGAAACCAATGCCCGAGTCTTCGACCAAACCCTATCTTATTCGCGCCCTGCACGAGTGGTGTACGGACAATGGCTACACCCCCCATGTGGTCGTGACGGTGGATGCCAACACGGTGGTGCCCCCCGCGCACATCCACGACGGCCAGATCACGCTAAATATTGGCACACTCGCGACCAATCAGTTGACCTTGGGAAACGAGTTTATCGAGTTTCAGGCACGGTTTAGCGGCGTCACCGAACACATATTCGTGCCCATAGCCGCCGTATCCGCCATCTACGCCCGGGAAACCGGCGCGGGCATGGGTTTCGAAGTCAACGAATCGCAAGCGTATCCGGGCGGACAGACAGTAATAGGCGCGGCGAAGGCAGATTCATCCAAAACAAGTGCTGCCGCACCCAAATCACCGGATGACGATCCAAAACCGCCGCGGTTGACGATCGTTAAATAGACACAATTCAAAGTTGCGCTTTTTCTAACTATCAAAAACCTTGTAGAATGACGCCTTCGCCGGTTTAGCTCAGTTGGTAGAGCAGCGCACTTGTAATGCGAAGGTCAAGGGTTCGACTCCTTTAACCGGCACCAATTAAATCAAGCAGAATCAAGCACTTACCTAGACAAGGTAGGTGCTTTTTTTTATGTGAAAAGCATTAATGGGGATTTTTGGGGCAATTTTGGGGCAAACGAGTAGCTGACTATAAAGGAAATATGATAATTTTCTAAAGGAAGCTTTGATGGCAAGTATCGAAAAACGCGGCCAATACCAATACCGTGCACGCGTGGCAAAAGCGGGAGACCCTCCGCTTAAGCAAAACATTTAACACTCCCCGCGAGGCGGACGCGCTGGCAGATTTACGGGTTATGGGGGTGTCGGCGGCAACTATGTTCCCAGGTTTAGATGGAGTTTGTCGGATGATGAAACTTGCCATGCTGTTTAATAATGAGCCGATACCGCCTCACGGAACGCCGCAGATCCCAAGCGTCGCAGAAAGTGTAGTGGGTGAGGCCCCCGGTCGAGAGTAAAGGTCGATGCGATTTAGAGACCCATGCGCAAGCCATCACACTACAAGATGCTCAAGCGAAGGCAGACTGACCGCCGATTAATCAAGTTTTTATGCTACACGCAAACCAGTGCCCCATCCGACATAGAGAAAGCACTATAAAAATTAGCCGATCAGCCCTGAGCATTTTTGTCGCACATACTCGTGCGGGTAGGTTTTTCACCCGCTTCTCAGTAATTCAGGCCCCGCTTATCTCGGCGGCTATCTGCATCGAGCG
>JBDTGB010000039.1:0-3766 GCA_039937635.1 Burkholderiaceae bacterium
GGAAATTCCCTTGAGACTGTTCACCAGTTTCGATACGGCCACTTTAGGCGGATAGTTCACCAGCAAGTGTACGTGGTCATCCTCGCCATCGAATCCCACCAGCTCCGCCTCAAAGTCAACGCAGACACTGGCGAAAATCGGACGCAGGTCGTCAATAATCTCTTTTGTAAATACTCCACGACGGTATTTTGTCACGAAGACCAGATGGACATGCATCATGAAAACGCAATGCCTGCCACTCCTAATATCGTTGTTGTCATCGCTCATAGACCAGAGTATGATCGAATCGTGCAACGACTTCAAGCCTTTAAATTCGAATTAATGCCAGACGGCGAACAACAGCGCGACATGCGCCGTTTCGCTGGTTCGTGCCGATTCGTCTACAACAGGGCGCTGGCGATGCAAAAAGAAAATCACGAAGCTGGAAACAAGTTCATCGGCTATGTGTCGATGGCGGCCAATCTACCGATCTGGAAGCGGGAAGTCGGCCAGGAATGGCTCAAAGATGCGCCTTCACAGGCATTGCAACATGCCTTGAAGGGCTTAGAAAAAGCCTACAAGAATTTTTTCGCCAAACGCGCCGACTTCCCGCGCTTCAAGCGAAAAGGTAGTGGCGACAGCTTCCGCTATCCCGAGCCGAAGCAGATCAAACTCGATCAGGCCAATAGCCGCATTCTCTTGCCGAAACTTGGCTGGCTACGCTATCGAAACAGCCGGAACGTGCCGGGTGAGGTGCGCAATGTCACTGTGAGCCAGTCGGGCGGCAAGTGGTTTGCATCGATTCAGACGCAACGGGAAGTTGAGCAGCCGCTGCCCGCGGCGACTACTGCTATCGGCATCGATGTCGGCATCGCCCGGTTCGCCACCCTGAGCGACGAGACCTATATCGCCCCGCTCAACTGCTCCAAGAAGCATCAGCGCCGTCTTGCGCGTTGCCAGCGTCGCATGAGCCGCAAGGTCAAATTCAGTAACAACTGGAAAAAGGCGAAAGCCAAAGTTCAAAAGATTCACACCGGCATCGCTAATGCCCGGAAAGACTTCCTGCACAAAACCACAACGACGATCAGCCAAAACCACGCGCTCGTATGCATTGAGGATTTGCAGGTGCGGAACATGTCTAGGTCTTCCAGGGGCAACAGCGAACAGTACGGCAAGATGGTGAAACAGAAGTCCGGCCTGAACCGCTCCATTCTCGACCAGGGCTGGGGCGAATTCAGGCGGCAGCTCGACTATAAGGTGCCGTGCAATGGCGGCATGCTGCTGGCCGTGCCGCCACACAACACCAGTCGCACTTGCCCTTGCTGCGGTCATATATCGAAAGACAATCGGCAAACACAAGCCAAATTCTTGTGCGTCGATTGCGGTTACGAAAATCACGCCGATGTTGTCGGCGCGATCAATGTGTTAGAGCGGGGATACCGCTTGTTAGCCTGTGGAGAGAGGGCGCAGTCAGGCCGCTCGAAGAAGCAGGAACCCACCGAAGCGACTCAAGCAGTTTTTGTTTGAGCGCCGTAGGAATCCCCATCCTTTAGGGTGGGGAGGATGTCAACTTCTTACGATCCTACAAAGGTTGTCTAATGACATTTCCCAGCGGCTCGCTGACGGGCCTTCATATCGTGGATCTTTCCCGTGTGCTTAGCGGGCCTTATTGCACACAGATTCTGGCCGACCACGGCGCCAATGTTATCAAGGTCGAGCCGCCGCTGGGCGACGAGACGCGGACCTGGGGGCCTCCATTCGCGGGCGATACCGCTGCGTATTATCTTGGCATCAACCGGAATAAACGCGGTGTTAGCCTGGATCTGGCTAGCGTGACAGGGCGTTCGTCGCTGTTGCGTTTGCTTGATCAGGCCGACGTCCTGGTGGAAAACTTCAAGTGCGGCACGATGGAGCGGTGGCGACTGGGTTACGACGTCCTGGAGCGCCAATTTCCACGACTGATTTATTGCCGCGTGTCGGGGTTCGGGGCCGACGGGCCCATGGGCGGATATCCCGGTTACGATGCGGCGGTTCAGGCCATGTCGGGGATTATGAGCGTCAATGGCCCCAAAGAAGGGGATCCCACGCGGGTAGGCGTTCCCGTGGTCGATATGGTTAGCGGATTGAATGCAACCATTGGCATCTTGCTGGCGTTGCAGGAGCGTGCGCGCAGCGATCGCGGGCAATTCATTGATATTGCGCTGCAGGACTGCGCGTTGTCGATTTTGCATCCCTATTCGGCCAATTTTTTCGGTGGGGCTGCGGTTCCCACTCGCACCGGAAATGCTCATCCGAATATTACCCCGTACGATATTTTCGAGACCGCTTCCGTGCCCATTTTTCTGGCGGTAGGCAATGACCGACAATTTGCGCGCCTCTGCCAGACGCTGGGCGCCCCCGAGTTGGCTGCGGACCCTTCTTTTGTGACCAATAGCGATCGGAACGCGCATCGCGACGCCCTGAAAACTATTCTGACTGATCTCATGCGTACCCATGACGGCATACAGTTGGCCGACACGCTGATTGGCGCGGGTGTTCCCTGCTCGCAGGTGCTGGATGTGCAACAGGCGCTTGCGCATCCGCAGGCGGCGCACCGAAAGATGGTGATCGAGAAAGACGGCTACCGGGGCGTGGCCTCGCCCATAAAGCTGGGGCGCACGCCCGCCACGTATCGACGGCCGCCACCCTCCCTGAACGAGCATGGCGGCCAGGTGTTTGGCGCTCAGGGGCTGTTATGGGACGAGGAGGCTTGACCCGGTTGTTTTACGCGATTCGACGGCGGTATGCGCGGCAACGGCGTCTTTAAGCGCGAAGCGCTGGTTGATCCTGGCTTTGATTTTGCCATTTTCGATCATGGCGAATAGTTCCGCCGCCATGGCTTCAAGGTTTTCTCGTTTTGCCGTGTAAGCCGGCAGGGCTGGGCGGGTAATAAAAAGGGAACCGCGCGAAGCCAGCTCGGACAGGGTGAAGGCGGGAACCGGCCCGGTTGTGTTGCCAAAGCAGACCATCATTCCCAAGGGCGACAGGCAGTCCAGCGAACCCGTAAAGGTGTCTTTGCCCACCGAGTCGTAAACAACCGGTACGCCGGCGCCGCCGGTAATTTCTTTCACCCTGTCGACAAAGTTCTCTTTGTTGTAATTAATGATGTGTGCACACCCATTGGCCTTGGCCAGGGCGCCTTTCTCATCCGACCCGACGGTGCCTATTAGGGTGACCCCCAGCGCGCGGGCCCATTGACAGGCAATCAGGCCGACACCGCCTGCCGCCGCGTGAAACAAGACTGTTTCCCCTCCTTTCAGCGGAAAAGTGCGTCTAAACAGATACTCGACCGTCATTCCTTGCAGCAACGTCGCCGCCGCCGTGTCGAAATCGATGGAATCGGGAAGTTTGACCACGACCGAGGCCTGGATATTGCGCACTTCGGAATATGCGCCATTGGGGCGGTGCGCGTACGCAACGCGATCGCCGGGTTTCAGGTGTGTTACGCCGGCGCCGACCGCTTCGACGACGCCGGCGGCTTCCATCCCCAGACCACCCGGCAAGGGTTGGGGGTACAGGCCGCTGCGGAAATAAACGTCGATGAAGTTCACCCCGCATGCCGCGTGGCGTATACGGGCTTCATCGGGACCCGGAGCGCCGACATCGACGTCGACGTACTTCATGACTTCCGGGCCGCCGGTTTCAAATATTCGAATTGCTTTAGGCATAAGCCGTCCTATTGTGGAAGGGAAGCGTTAACGCATGGTGAAGGGATTGGAGGTGGCTACTCCGGTATTGATCCAGACGC
>JBDTGB010000040.1:0-3591 GCA_039937635.1 Burkholderiaceae bacterium
GGTTTGCGTGTGCCGGTTGCGCCGGACGGTGCATTCTACATCTACGCCGACATTGGCAAGCACAGCCTGGACAGCGCCGATTTTTCACATCGCTTGCTGCACGAAGCGGGCGTGGCCGCCGTGCCCGGTTGCGACTTCGGGCCAGCGCACGCCAAGCGCATGATGCGGTTTTCGTATACCACAGGGCTGGACCGTTTGCACGAAGCCGTAACCCGCATCGAACGCTTCTTAGCCTGAGCTGGCCGAATCCGTCTTGGCCGGCGGAGCATCCGGACCGATCGGAATGCCCGAAGCCAGCGCAATGCGCCGCCTCTCGGCTAAAACTTTCGCTCCGTAGCCATTGTCCTCGGGGCCGACCGCGCCAACATAGCACGCCAGCCCCGCCCTCACCGAGCCGCGCCGCTTGATGCAGTCATATAAAATCTGAGAACCCACTCGCATATTGGCAACGGGATTTAACGCGGCGATCGTGCCTTCCGCAAATCCCTTGAACTTGTCTTTATGAACTTCCGTCATCACTTGCATTAAACCCTGAGCGCCGATATGGCTCTCGGCAAATGGGTTATAGCGCGACTCGACCGCAATGACTGCAAGCAGCAGTTGCGGATCCAGATGTTGTTCTTTCCCGACCACGAAAGCCGCCTTGATCAGCACGCCCGCCACGTTGTGGGCTATTTTATATTTACGCGCGATATAGCTGCGCAACGCCTGGGCCTGCACCCCCGAAACACCGGGTATTGACAAACGTCCGGCGGCCGTGGAAAGGGCATTGCTGAAATCGGCGGCCGTGGACAGATCGGGTTTGACGTCGCCTTTATTCGGCGAAGGCTTTCCACTCGTCGCTGGCGGCCCTGTCGCCACGGGCGCAGCCGATGCGGCGGGCGCAGAAGGCGCGGCAGGCAAATTGTCGGAAGGCGTCAGGGCGGATTCGGTCACGGAGGAAAAGAAGTTGTCTTCGCTCTGGCCAGCGGAATTAATCATATCGTCGGACAACGAATCGGGGCGCAAGGCTGTCAGCAACGCGGTGTGCATTTGGCGCGACTGTTCGCGCAGGGACGGCACGGTGACACTTAGCACCAGCGTCACCAGCACAGCAATGCCAAGATAAATCGCTGAAACATGGACAAATTCGCCCAGCGAGTGCTCGACGCCGCGCGCGTAATACAAGAATCGATTTTCCGAAACGCTTTCGGCCATTCAGTCCTTAGCTAATAAAATGCCAATAGTCGATGTTAATCTTAGCCCGACGCCCAAATGTAACCTGATCCGCGAGATTTTAGTGAAATACCGTGACCTTAGAGACTTTATAGCGCAACTCGAAAAAGCGGGCGAGCTCAAGCGCCTGACGCACCCCGTATCGACCGATCTTGAAATAACCGAGATCAGCGACCGGGTGCTCCGCGCAAGCGGCCCGGCTTTGTTATTCGAACAAGCTCGGCACAAAGGCGCAAGCGCCGGCATGCCCATTCTGACCAACTTGTTCGGTACCCCTCAGCGGGTCGCCTGGGGCATGGGGGCCGACACCGTCGCAGCCTTGCGCGACACCGGTGAATTACTGGCTTCGTTGCGCGAGCCCGAACCGCCGCGGGGATTGCGCGACGCGCTGGCCAAGGTCTCGATGCTGAAAGCAGCATTATGGGATATGAACCCCAAAAACATTAAAAACGCCGCCTGCCAGGAAATCGTTCTGGAAGACAAGGATGTCGACCTGGACCGAATTCCGCTCCAGCGCTGCTGGCCCAATGACATAGCTCCGCTGCTGACGTGGGGCTTGGTCGTAACGCGCGGTCCCAACGCGAAACGCCAGAACTTAGGCATCTACCGACAACAGCAAATCGGCCGCAACAAACTGATTATGCGCTGGTTGTCGCACCGCGGGGGCGCGCTCGATTTCCGCGACCATCGCCTGGCCCACCCGGGCGCGCCATTTCCGATTGCAGTAGCCCTGGGCGCCGACCCCGCCACCATCCTGGGCGCCGTCACCCCCGTGCCCGACAGCTTGTCCGAATATCAATTCGCGGGCTTATTGCGTGGCTCACGCACGGAAGTGACCAAAGCCATTGGCAGCGACCTGTCCGTCCCCGCCTTTGCCGAAATCGTGCTCGAAGGCCATTTGTTGCCCGCCAGCGACCCGAAGGCGATCGCGCCCATCGTGCCCCCGGGTATGGTCGGGCCGCGCGAGACCCAATATGAAATGGCGCTCGAAGGGCCCTTCGGAGACCATACTGGCTATTACAACGAACAAGACTGGTTCCCCGTGTTTACAGTCGAGCGCATCACCATGCGCCGCAATGCAATCTACCACAGCACCTATACCGGCAAACCGCCCGATGAGCCCTCTGTATTGGGCATGGCGCTAAACGAAGTTTTTGTGCCTCTGCTCAAACGCCAATTCCCTGAAATCGTTGATTTTTATCTGCCTCCTGAAGGATGCAGCTACCGCCTTGCAGTGGTTTCCATCCACAAACAATATCTCGGACACGCCAAGCGCATCATGTTCGGACTATGGAGCGTACTGCGCCAGTTCATGTACACGAAATTCATTGTCGTCGTGGATGCCGACATCAATCCGCGCAACTGGCCGGAAGTGATATGGGCGATGACGACACGCATGGATCCGGTGCGCGATACGGTGTTAGTTGAAAACACGCCCATCGACTATCTTGATTTCGCCTCCCCGGTATCCGGCCTGGGCGGCAAAATGGGGCTGGACGCCACCAACAAATGGCCTGGCGAAACCCAACGCGAATGGGGCACTCCAATTGAAATGAGCGCATCGGTCAAAGCGCGGGTCGACGCAATGTGGCAGGAACTTGGGTTTTAGCCTGGTTTTTTCTTCGAACGGCTCGAACGCGCAAGCTGCCAGCCAAGCAGCAATCCAGCGCCCAACCGCAACCAGCGGTGGCGCCGTCCCAAACCGGATATCAGCGCTCCCGCCCCCGAAGCCAGCAGCGGATAACGTTGTGTCAAGAGCAAACCTTGCTCAAGCCAGCCAAGGGAACCGGATCGAGAAACTGATTTAGACAAGAGCCCTCGAAAAAGAGTGGCCGGCCTTAACGATTCTTCCAGGTTCCTGACGCCGCGCTCCAGGCTTTGCCGTTCTAGCGCGGCGCGCGCGCGTGCAAGTTCAATGCGCACTGGCCGCTCGCCGGCAGAAATATTTTTCTTCATAGCCGCTCCGCGGGCGCCGACGCGTCTGCCCCGGAGGTCCCTGAAACGGACTCGCGCAAACGGTCAATCGTGGCCATGTCGCGGCGCAATTCGTCAAGCGTGGCGGCAAACGGCGCCGGCTCGGAAATCAGCGCGCGACGAACGGCCAGCAATAAGCCCAGCCCCAGCACCACATAAAAAAGGACCAGCAGCCACAAAGCCAGATAGCGGTATTCGGTCGACCAAAAACACAATACAACCAGCAGAGAAAGCGCCACTATTGCCAGCGTAAGGAACAACACTCCTCCCAACACCATGCAAACCAGCTTGATTAAATGGCCCTTCTGTTCGGATGCCTCGAGGGAAAACAGCTCGATACGTGTACGCACGATAGATACGAGCGTACCCGCCAAACCTCCAATCGATTGCGCAAGCGCCATA
>JBDTGB010000041.1:0-6521 GCA_039937635.1 Burkholderiaceae bacterium
AACCAAAAAAAACGCGACCACGGCCACCAGAAGCGTTGCCAGCAAACCCGAATGAATCGCGGAAACCAGGGAACCGCGAGCCAGTTCGATAAGCATGGCTCCATCCAGATGCAGCCCCTGCACACGCGCAAGGAAACTAGCCTGCACGGATGCGTTAACCAAAATCTGAGGATCTTCAAGTTGCGCGGCCCAAGCGGCCGAATCAATATGCCGCACTGCCTGTTGCACACTACTTACGTAATAATGTGTCACCAGCGACCCCACGATGGCCATGCCCAACATGCCTCCGATCATGCGCACCGATTGCAACAAGGCGGTAGCAATGCCCAATAAATAGCGGCCGGCGATTTCCTGGGTGTACACCGTCAAATTAGGCAGGACAAATCCCAATCCAAGGCCACCCATCATCAATATCGTCATGACGACCAGAGACGGCGTGGTCTGATGCGTGAAAACAATACCCCCGCAGGACAATGCCAATAGCACATAGCCCGCATACAACATCAGGTTAGGATTACGGATACGCGTAATAATCCGCCCGTTGAGTATGCTTCCAATCGTAATGAACACCACCAAGGGCGTAATCATCAAGCCCGCAGCCTGCGGCGTCAGGCCAAACCCACCCTGCAACAACAGCGGAACATAAAATAAAATAACGAACATCGCAAAACCGGCAAGCAGCGACAGAAAAAATAAAGCCGCCAGACCCTTGTTGCGAAACATATCCAGCGGCAGCAAAGGCTCGGGGCAGCGCTTTTCCCAATAGATAAGCGCCACGAACGAACACAGGCTGAAAGCCGCCAGCAAGACCATCGACAAAGCGGCGCCATGGGTCGGAAGAAATTCCACAAACAATTGCAAACTGCCCAGACCCAGCGCCACCAGAATAGCGCCCTGCCAGTCCAGGCGTATGTGGCCCGCTTTAATCTGGCGAATACGAGGCAGAAAACGCCATACGAAAAACAGGCTCAATACGCCGACAGGCACGTTGACGTAAAAAACCGAGCGCCAACCCGCATGCTGCGTTAAAAACCCGCCCAATGACGGCCCTATTGCGTTGGCAATGCCAAACGCCGCGCTCATTAACACCTGCCAGCGCAAGCGCACATGCGAATCGGGAAAAAGGTCGGGAATACAGGCAAACGCCGTCCCCACCAGCATGCCGCCGCCTACGCCCTGAAGAGCCCGGGCCAGCACCAGTTGCAGCATCGTATTGGACATGCCGCACAGTATCGATGCCAGCGTAAACACCACGATCGAGGCCACCACGAAATGTTTGCGGCCGAAATAATCGCCCAGCCGCCCGAACACGGGAATGGTGATGACCGACGTCAATAAATAAGACGTGGCCACCCAGGCATAGAGTTCGAAACCGTTCAGCTCGGCCACAATGGTGGGCAACGCCGTGCCAACAACGGTCTGGTCGATCGCGACCATCATAATGACGAAACACAAACCCACCATCGCCATGAGAGATTTGCGTATCGACAAAACGCGGCCGTTGGAGGCCGTCGCGGGTGCTGCACTGCGCGCCATGACACTAATACCTTGACAATACAACCTTTGATCGATCAAGCATTGTAGCGCCGACACGCACGACAGAACAAGGGATGACCCTAGATCACCTACAGACCTTCAACAATATACATGGTCGTGATAGAGGCGCGCTCGCGCACATTGCGCGCGCGGCGGTATTGCCACGAGTCATAAAACGCCCTGGCCGCGGTCATGGACGGAAACTCCAGCACCACCGTGCGACCCGGAGCCTTGCCTTCCAGAGCCTCGGATGCCCCGCCGCGCGCCAACACCTTGGCGTTGCTGGAGGACATTGCGCGTGTCGACAGCCGCTTGTAGTCTTCGTATTTTTCAGGATTGGTTACAACGACATTGGCGATCAGGTAAGCGGTCATTAGGTCCTCGCGAAATAAGTGTTGCCGGGTTAACAGCGCAAATCCATGCTCGGAAGCACGTGCCTAGAGTGTATTAAACAAGCCGGCCTGTTTAACATAGCGATCGATATTGAGCAGCGATTCCAGCAATGCCGCCATTTGATGCAAGGGAACCGCGTTGGGGCCGTCGGATAGCGCCTTCTCGGGCTCGGGATGCGTTTCCATAAACACGCCCGCCACGCCCACCGCAATCGCGGCGCGCGCCAATACCGGGACATATTCCCGCTGACCGCCCGAGGTCGCGCCCTGGCCGCCAGGCAATTGCACCGAATGCGTCGCGTCAAAAACAACCGGACAGCCTGTTTCCCGCATGATCGCCAAAGAGCGCATGTCGGAAACCAGATTGTTGTAGCCAAACGAAGCGCCGCGCTCGCACACCATAATCGTATTGCCGTCGCCGCCGGCTTTAATGGCTGCGGCGCGCGCCTTGGCGGCAACGTGCACCATATCGTGAGGGGCCAAAAACTGACCCTTCTTTATATTGACCGGCTTCAAGGTGGCTGCGCAGGCGTGGATAAAATCCGTCTGACGGCACAAAAAAGCGGGCGTCTGCAATACATCGACCACTGCGGCGACATCAGCGACATGTTCGGCGCTGTGAACATCCGTAAGCACCGGCACGCCTATCTGGTCGCGCACATCGGCCAGTATTCGCAGGCCCTGATCAATACCCAGGCCGCGAAAAGAGGTCTCGGAGCTGCGATTCGCTTTGTCAAACGAGCTTTTATAAATAAACGGAATGCCCAGTTTCCGCGTTATTTCCTTAAGCTGGCCCGCCGTATCAAGCGCCAGTTGACGCGATTCAATGACGCAAGGACCCGCAATCAGGAAAAAAGGCTGCGTCAAGCCAACGTCGAAACCACATAATTTCATCAGATCACCCATCGCCCCAATCGGTTAAATGCGCCAGGCCGCGGACGGCCGGATTCGCCTCAGGAATTTAACACCGCGTTGTCCTTCTGTTTGCCGTTATGTTTATCGTGTGCGTCACCGCGCTCTTCGTTCTGCGTCTGCCGCTCGATCGCGGCGCGAATGAAGCTCAAAAACAAAGGATGGCCATCGCGCGGGGTCGACGTAAATTCGGGGTGGAACTGAACACCCATAAACCATGGATGACTGGGCAGTTCCATAATTTCAGGCAAGCTTTCAGTGGGCGTGCGGGCGCTAATCACCATGCCGGCCTCTTCGAGACGCGACACATAAACATTATTGACCTCGTAACGATGGCGATGGCGCTCGCACACCTCGTCGCCGTATATGTCATGCGCCCGTGTGCCCGATTTAACGGGACAGCGCTGCGCGCCCTTGCGCATCGTGCCGCCCAGGTCGGAAGACTGATCCCGCTTTTCGATCTTCCCCTCGCGGTCCAGCCATTCGGTAATCAGCGCGACGACAGGGTGTGGGGCCGAGGGGTCGAATTCGGTGCTGTTCGCGCCCCCCAGGCCCGCCACATGACGGGCGAACTCAACCACGGCAAGCTGCATGCCTAAACAAATCCCCAAATAAGGGACTCCGTTTTCACGGGCGTAGCGGATCGCCTTAATTTTGCCTTCGATACCGCGCTTGCCGAACCCGCCAGGCACCAAAATGGCGTCAAGCTGTTCAAGACACGCTGTTCCCTCGGTTTCAATGCGTTCCGAATCAAGATATTCGATAGAAATTTTCGAATGCGTATGAATGCCCGCATGGATCAGCGCTTCAGTCAGCGATTTATAGGATTCGGTCAGGTCTACATACTTGCCCACCATGCCCACATGCACCTCGCCGGTGGGATGATCGAGCGCATCGACCAAACGGTCCCACATGGTCAGATCGGCAGCGGGGGGCGTAATGGCCAAGGCGTCGCAAATCAGGTTGTCGAGCCCTTGCTTATGCAGCATGGACGGAATTTTGTAGATCGAATCGGCATCCCACACTGAAATCACAGCATCGAGCGGCACATTGGAAAACAAGGAAATCTTGGCGCGCTCTTCGTCGGGGACGGGCCGGTCGGCGCGGCACAACAGCGCGTTCGGATAAATACCGATTTCGCGCAG
This sequence comes from Burkholderiaceae bacterium, assembly GCA_039937635.1. Lineage (GTDB taxonomy): Bacteria > Pseudomonadota > Gammaproteobacteria > Burkholderiales > Burkholderiaceae_B > JBDTGB01. Next base: position 3,986 of record JBDTGB010000041.1, read on the forward strand.
TTTTTGCACCGAGTGCTGAGTTGGTTTGGTTTTAAGCTCGCCTGCCGTGGCAATGAAAGGCACCAGCGTCAAATGGATGAAAGCCGAATTATTGCGGCCCAGGCGCAAGCTCATTTGGCGCACAGCTTCCAGGAACGGCAACGATTCGATATCGCCAACCGTGCCTCCTATTTCGACAATCGCGACATCAGCCGCGCCATCCCAGGCCAGCTTGGCGCCACGCGCTATAAAGTCCTGGATCTCGTTGGTGATGTGCGGTATGACCTGAACGGTCTTACCCAAATAATCGCCACGGCGCTCTTTGTGCAGCACCGATTCGTAAATCTGGCCGGTCGTGAAATTATTGACCTTGCGCATGCGCGTTGAAATAAAACGCTCGTAGTGACCCAGATCAAGATCGGTCTCGGCCCCGTCTTCGGTCACGAAAACTTCGCCATGCTGAAACGGGCTCATGGTGCCCGGATCGACGTTAATGTAGGGATCCAGTTTGAGCATCGTAACGCGCAAACCGCGAGACTCGAGAATGGCTGCAAGGGAAGCGGCGGCAATGCCTTTACCCAATGAGGATACTACCCCACCGGTTACAAATACATATTTGGTCATTGTAATGACGCTCGGGGTCGCCGAGCGGGAGCAGGAAATTTGGATTATAGCCGGGACCGCCCGACTTTGTTTTTAACTAGATCGCTTGCGTGCGATCGATCAACCACTGCCTGGCCGATCCTTCCACCAAGGGCGACAAGCGCCGCCGGACCTCGGCATGGTAGTCGTTTAGCCATGTACGCTCGGCTGACGTCAGCAGTCCATCTTCAATGCAGCGCGTATCAATAGGGCACAAGGTAAGGGTTTCAAACTTTAAGAAGTCGCCGAACTCGGTGGTCATGGCTGGGCGGTTCACCAGCAGATTTTCAATTCGAATTCCCCAGCGTCCTGGGCGATACAAGCCGGGCTCGTTCGAGGTGATCATGCCCGGCTCCATGCCCATGTTCGAATTAATCCTGGTGCGATACGAAATAGCCTGTGGGCCTTCATGGACATTCAGAAAATAACCTACGCCATGACCCGTGCCATGCCCGAATTCGGCGCCCGCTTGCCAAATAGGCAAACGCGCAATCGCGTCAAGCGACGGCGCCGCCGTGCCACGTGGAAAAACCGCCAACGATAAGGCAATCATTCCCTTCAGGACAGTTGTGTAGTCGCGTCGTTGCTCGACACTGGGCTGACCAACCGGCACGACACGCGTAATATCGGTGGTGCCGCCAAGATATTGACCGCCGGAGTCAATCAGCAGCAAACCATCGCCCTCGATCACGGCGTGCGATTGTTCGCTTGCCTGATAATGAGGCATGGCGCCATTGGCGTTGTACGCCGCAATGGTTCCGAAGCTTAACGAAACAAAATTCTTGCGCCGCGCCCGCTGGGCCGACAGCTTTTCGTCAATCGTAATCTCGGTAATGCGTTCATGACCCTGCGCAGACTCGAACCAGGCAAAGAATTCGCACAGCGCCGCGCCATCTTCTTCCATGGCTAGCCGCACATTGGCAATTTCCGCTACGGTCTTGCGTGACTTCAACAAATGCGACGGATTAACGCTTTCGACCCGACCCACAAAAGCGGCGGCCCCAATCACCCCCGCCGTTGTGCGCGCCGGATCCAGCAACAAGGTCTGCCCTTCAGGCAAACACGCCAATGCCGCCGCCGCGTCGGAATAAGGAGCAAGTTCAATCCCATCCCGATGGAGCGCCGCGCTTAACGACGAATCGATTTTCCCCGGCGCAACAAACAACCGCGCCGTATCCCGGCCAATTAGCGCATGCGCCAAAAATATCGGGTTATACGACACATCGCCGCCACGCAAATTAAACAACCACGCGATATCGTCAAGAGACGATATCCAATGCCAATCGGCGCCCCGCGCTGTCATGTCGGCTCGCACAGCCGACAGATTATCGGCGCGGCGGCGGCACGCAAATGGAGCCACATGCTCATATACCGGCGCCACGGGCAAAGCGGGCCGCCCAACCCATATTTCACCAACCAGATCAAGATCGGCAACCAGCGCAATCTTTTTGGCTTTCAACCCCGCCAGCCACTGTCGATGCGCCTGCATGCCCAGAACCTGGCCGTCAACGCCAACCCGGCTACCCTCGGGCAATTGCGCCGCCAGCCATTCGATGAAACTTGGCACGCCATCGGCGCCAGCGCGCATGGTTTGAATACCCGTGCCGCTCAAGTCATGTTCAGCTTGCACCCAATAACGACTATCAGTCCACAATCCGGCAAACTTGGCGGTCACGACCAGGGTGCCGGCGGACCCATCGAAGCCGCTTAGCCACTGACGCGCCTGCCAGTGCTCGGGCAGGTACTCGGAAAGGTGGGGGTCGGATGACACAACGACGTACGCATCCACCTTCCTGGCCGCCATGACAGCGCGCAGGGCATCGATTCGTTCAGCGAAAACTGAATTGCTCATTTAATTCCTTTTGTATATTTCCGGGTAGGGAGTATTGGGTCAATTTAGCTGTGGCGGGTAATG
>JBDTGB010000042.1:0-2456 GCA_039937635.1 Burkholderiaceae bacterium
AGCCGCGGGCCCAGTTGCAATTTGAACGTAGCGTTTTAAGCCGGCTGGACCAATCGAATCAATAACAGGCCATGTGCAAGCAAAGAAACCCATGATCATCAACGACCTCCTGGCAAATTTCGGGCGCAGCTTCTTATTCGCGCTGGCCACCTTGTTGCCCATCCTGAATCCTCCGGCTGTGGCGCCCATATTTTTGACTTTGACCGAAGGCGCCAGCGCGCAATCGCGGTCCGCCCTTGCGCGCCGCGTTTCGATCAACATCTTCATCATGCTGGCCATAGCGATAATTGCTGGCAATCTGGTGCTCGATTTTTTTGGGATTTCGTTGCCCATCGTCCGCGTGGGCGGCGGTCTGCTAGTCATCGCCACCGCATGGCAACTGGTCAGTGCGTCGGATTCCGACGCCAGGCACGCGCAAAATATGGCCGAAGCGTATACGCCGGAACAAGTCAGCGCAAAAGCCTTTTACCCGCTGACATTTCCCATGATATGCGGCCCCGGGTCGCTCGCCGCCGCGCTGACGGTGGGCGCCACCTTGCACGGCGAATCGATTTCAGGCACCTTGTCCACGCTAACAGGATCGATTTTTGCCATACTGGCTGCGTCCCTGGTGGTTTACTTCGTCTTGCGCTTCGCAGCGCAGCTTTTGTACAAGCTCGGGCGAAATGGAACGGCTGTCCTTATGCGTCTGTCAGCCTTCATCCTGCTTTGTCTTGGAGTGCAAATCGTATGGGATGGGGCACACGAATTACTGCTCGGCTTGCTGCGGGAAGCCGCCGGCGCGGCGGTCTTAATACGATAGCAACACCCTATTTTTCTAACTTCAGGTCATAGATTATGTCCAACACCACATCCAGGCTACTTAATCTGATCGCGCTGCTGTGTATCGGCGCGGTCGGGATTGCTTTAATTTCGCAATACGTGTTTGGCTTGCAGCCCTGCGCCTGGTGTGTCTTGCAACGGCTGATTTACCTCCTGATTGCCGTGTTTTGCTGGCTGGGGCTGCTGTTGAATCGACAAGCAGCAGTAAGAAAGACATGTGCGCTGATAGCCGTCCTTCTCAGTCTGGGCGGCGCAGCGGCGGCTTGGTATCAATACGACGTCGCCGCGCAACTGTTTTCATGCAAGCTTACTTTTGCCGATCGCTTTATGGTCGGCGCCGGCCTGGATGCCCACGTGCCCTGGCTATTTGGAATACTCGCCTCGTGTGCGGACGCCAAGGCGCGGGTTCTAGGGTTGGAATACTCGCTATGGAGCCTGGCTCTTTTCTTCATTCTTGGCGTATTAAGCGTCGCCGTTTTGCTGCGGCGCCGATAAGCCCGCCACGCGATCGAAGCGCGAGATGCGGCAGGCACTTGCACCACAGGCCTGCCCACAACGGCGTTCAGGCGTCGTCGTCGTCAATGGTCAACGCTATCTTGGCCTGCTCTCCGCGAGTCTGGCTTAGCCGTTCAATATACGCGGCATCAATATCGCCCGTCACGTAATGCCCATTGAAGCAGGACGACTCAAAATCCTTCAAAGCCGGATTCAGTCGCCGAATCGCCTGCTGTAAATCGTCCAGATTCTGATAAACCAGGGCATCGGCGCCAATCTCATGGGCAATCTGATCCGGGTTTCGATCCGCCGCAATCAATTCAGCCTGGGTAGGCATATCGATGCCGTAAACATTAGGGAAACGCACCGGCGGCGCGGCTGAAGCAAAGAAAACCCGATTGGCTCCGGCAGCGCGCGCCATATCGACAATTTCCCGGCTCGTGGTGCCTCTGACGATCGAATCGTCAACAAGCAGTACGTTTTTGCCTTTGAATTCCCTGTCAATCGCATTGAGCTTCTGTCGCACAGATTTCTTTCGCACTGTTTGCCCCGGCATGATAAAGGTTCGGCCAACATAACGGTTCTTTATAAATCCTTCGCGGTAATTCAAATTAAGCCGCGCGGCCAATTGCATCGCTGAAGGGCGGGACGAATCGGGAATAGGCATGACCACATCAATTTCGCCCAGACGCAACGTTTTGGCGACATTGTCAGCCAGGTACTCGCCCATGCCCAAGCGGGCATCGTAAACCGACACGCCGTTCATCATGGAGTCGGGGCGCGCGAAATACACGTATTCGAATACGCACGGGGTCAGTACCGGCTTTTCCGCACATTGGCGACTGGTCAATTTGCCGTCGAAATCAATGACGATGGCCTCTCCCGGAGCGACATCGCGAATAAAAGTGAAGCCGCAACCTGTCAGCGCAACAGACTCGGAGGCAACCATCCACTGCGTGCCGCTTTCAGTTTCAAGCGAGCCCAAACACAACGGTCGAATTCCAAAAGGGTCCCGAAAAGCAACGAGACCGCAACTGGCAATTTCCGCGATAACCGCGTAGGCGCCCTTGGCGCGTCGATGGACCGCCGATACCGCCGAAAAAATGGCGTTTTCGTCTAGGGAAACCCCGCTGGCCGAT
>JBDTGB010000043.1:0-2013 GCA_039937635.1 Burkholderiaceae bacterium
CATATCGAACGGAGGGTCCTTGCGCATCAGGACCGCGTCAAACGCAGTCAATTTCGCGTCGTGTGTTGACCCCGACTCGCGCCACCACGAATACCCGTGCAAGTCCGCGCCGGCAGCCAATTCAATCGCCACACTGGCTGCTTTAACCACCCCCTGGTCAATATACAGGTCACCTTGCAGCGCAACGCTTAAGCGATGACCGCGAGCGGTCAAAGCACGCATCATCGCCACCGACGAGTCTTTATACGCCTTTAACGAGACTAAAGGATCAATAATAAACAATACATGCATAAGGCACCCACAAGCGCCCGCCTGCCAGAAGCCGCCCGACAGCGCGAGCTAAAACGATTTCAGGACGCTGAATCGCCTTGTTTATGAGGCGCGGCCTTCTTCTTCGGCGCCAGCACCATAACCATTTGACGACCTTCAAGCTTGGGCATGGCCTCGACTTGGCAGAGCTCAATCAGATCGTCGCGCACCCGCTCAAGAACCCGCATGCCAAGATCCTGGTGAGCCATTTCACGGCCCCGAAATCGCAAGGTGACCTTAGCCTTGTCGCCCTCTTCGATAAAGCGGCGCAAATTACGCAATTTGACTTGATAATCGCCTTCGTCGGTGCCGGGCCGAAATTTCACTTCCTTAACCTGAATGACCTTCTGCTTGGCCCGAGCCTCGGCTTGACGCTTTTGCTCTTGATATTTGAATTTGCCATAATCCATCAATCGACAGACCGGTGGCTCGGCAGTGGGCGCAATTTCAACCAGGTCCACTTCATTTTGTTCTGATAAGTGGATAGCGTCCTGGGTCTTTACGACACCGAGCTGCTCGCCATCTACTCCAATAAGTCGCACCTCGAGGGCGCGGATGTCACCGTTGATACGATGAGGTTTTTCGGTTGCGATGTCTAAAACTCCTAGAGTTGATGAAAATTCGTATTTGGGGTCAAGCTGACCCGACTTCGCGTCGGGTGTCGATATCTTGTTGCAAACGATCAGCGAAAGCGGCCAAAGGCATAACACCCAGGTCAACGCTGCCACGACTGCGCACCGAAACAGTACGGGCTTCGCGTTCTTTGTCGCCCACCACTAGAATATACGGTATTTTCTGCAAGCTGTGTTCTCTGATTTTACGGGTGATCTTTTCCGCGCGCAAATCGGAACTTACTCTGAACCCTTGCGCTTTCAAGCTCTGAGCAACTTCAGCCGCGTAGTCGGCGGACGGATCGGAAATACAGCATACAACGACTTGTTCGGGAGCCAGCCACGGAGGCATCGCCCCCGCGTGGTTCTCGATCAAGATCCCAATAAAACGCTCAAACGAGCCCAAAATGGCACGGTGCAACATGACCGGCGCCTTACGCTGGTCGTTGGCGTCGACATATTCAGCCCCCAGGCGTTGCGGCATGGAAAAATCAACCTGAATCGTGCCGCACTGCCAATGGCGGCCAATTGCGTCTTTAAGCGTGTACTCGATCTTGGGGCCGTAAAACGCGCCCTCCCCAACCGAAATTTCGTACGCGCAATGCGTGCGATCCAGGCTTTCCATCAAGGCCTTTTCAGATTTATCCCAGACCTCGTCCGCGCCAATCCGTTTATCCGGCCGCGTGGCGACCTTATACAGTATGTGGGTGAATCCAAAGTCGGCGTAAACCTTTTGCAGCAAGGCGGTAAACGCCGCGCATTCGTCCTGTAATTGGTCCTCGGTGCAGAAGATGTGGCCGTCGTCTTGTGTGAAACCACGCACGCGCATCAGGCCATGTAAAGAGCCCGACGGTTCGTTGCGATGACACTGGCCAAACTCGCCATAGCGAATAGGAAGTTCGCGATATGAATGCAAACCGGCATTGAAGATCTGAACGTGACCCGGACAATTCATGGGTTTTAGCCCATAGACGCGATTTTCGGATTCGGTTGTAAATATGTTCTCGGCGTAATTGTCCCAGTGGCCCGTCTTTTTCCACAGCGACAAATCAAGGATTTGCGGCGCCTTGACTTCCTGATAACCATTTTCGCG
>JBDTGB010000044.1:0-2287 GCA_039937635.1 Burkholderiaceae bacterium
TACAAAGCCTGGGCGTCACGGCTATTGAATTGCTGCCAGTGCACGCTTTTTTGCAGGATCACTTTCTAATCGAACGGGGTTTACGGAATTATTGGGGCTACAACACGCTGGCCTATTTCGCGCCTGAGCCGACTTATTTGGCCAGTGGCAAGGCCAACGAATTGCGCATGGCCATCCGCCGCCTTCAGGCGGCGGGCATAGAAGTGATACTGGATGTGGTCTACAACCATACGGCCGAAGGTAATGAACTGGGGCCGACACTATCATGGAGAGGTCTGGACAATGCCAGCTATTACCGCCTTATTCCGGGCGACGAACGTCATTACATTAATGACACGGGGGTTGGCAATACGGTAAATCTGTCGCATCCGCGCGTTTTGCAAATGGTTATGGATTCTTTACGCTATTGGGCGAGCAGTTACCGTATTGATGGTTTTCGCTTCGATTTGGGCGTGACACTGGGCCGCGAAGGGACGGGTTTCGATCCGGGCTCGGGCTTTTTTGATGCGATCCTGCAGGACCCGGTTCTGTCGCGATTGAAGCTGATTTCAGAACCGTGGGACGTTGGGCCGGACGGCTATCAATTGGGCAACCATCCTCCTGGTTTCGCCGAATGGAATGATAAATTTCGCGACGGCACGCGACGTTTCTGGCGTGACGAGCCGGCGTTGCGCCGAGAGTTTGCGGACCACTTGATGGGTTCACCGGAAATTTTTGACCGGCGCCATCGCCGCCCGTGGGCTTCGGTCAATTACTTGTCATCGCACGATGGATTCACCGCCCGGGACGTGGTTAGCCACAACGAAAAGCACAACGAAGCCAACAAAGATGGGAATGGCGATGGCCACAATGAAAATTTCAGCTTCAACTGGGGTGTGGAGGGTCCCACCGATGACCCGACCGTGATTGCATTGCGTGAACGGGTCCTGCGCGCGATGCTCGCCACCGTGTTTTTATCCGACGGCACGCCCATGCTATTGGCCGGCGACGAGTTCGGCAACAGTCAACAAGGCAATAACAACGCGTACTGTCAAGATAATGGGATGTCGTGGCTGGATTGGGCCCAGGCGTTATCGCCGTCCGGCCGCGCCATGACGAGTTTCGTGGCTCGGGTCCAGGCATTGCGCCGCGCCCACCCTTCATTAAGACAGGCGCGATTTGAAGACGATAACCACGAGATTCTGCCAGGGATCATGCTTGCCGCCTGGTATGACATGGACGGAAAGCCGATGACCGAGCCTGTCTGGGACTTCACGGAAGGGCGGGTCATCGGTTTAAGGCGCGCCGCGCTATTGCCAGCGGGCAATGCTGATCTCTCGTTTTTACTGGTTAATGCCGGCACGGTGGATATTGAATTTCAGTTGTCCGACGAGCCATGCCGCTGGACATGCGACTTAAACACAGCGACTGATGATGGAACTGTCGCCGTCGCGTCGGACACCGCCCTCCATGTGGCTGCGCATAGTCTTATTGTGCTTACGGGCGTTGTGGAGGCGGTTTGATGCAAAGTCGAGCTCTCGATCCATCGTTCCCGGCCGCCGCGTCCGCACCCCATTTGCATGAACGATTCTGCGGTTCGTTTGAATATACGTCCGGCGCCTTGCCGCGCGTTGATGGAACAGTGCGGTTTCGCCTCTGGGCTCCGAATGTCGAGCGTGTGGCGCTTGAACTGGAAGCGCAGCCGCCCAAAATGATGGAACCCTGCGCAGCAGGCTACCACCAGATTGTTGTGCCCTGCCTGCCGGGCGCCCGATACCGCTATCGCATAGCCCCCAACATGGCCGTGCCCGATCCGGCCTCGCGTTTGCAAAGCGGCGGCGTGCACGGCGCGAGCGTGGTTCTGAGCACCGGCAACTACCCTTGGCGCCATAACGACTGGCGTGGCCGCCCTTGGACTGAAACGGTGCTGTATGAAATCCATTGCGGTCTGACGGGAGGATTCCGGGGGGTTGAGCATCGCCTTCCCGAGCTCGCCAAATTAGGTATAACCGCTGTGGAGCTGATGCCCATCGCGCAGTTTCCAGGGCCACGCAACTGGGGCTACGACGGGGTGATGCCCTACGCACCCGATTGTACCTACGGCACGCCGGCCGATCTGAAACGGTTGGTGGATACCGCCCACGGCTTGGGCATCATGATGTTCCTGGATGTTGTGTACAACCACTTCGGTCCTGACGGCAATTACCTTTCGTCGTATGCGGCCGATTTTTTTCGCGCCGATGTGAACACGCCATGGGGTCCAGCCATCGACTTTCGACAAGCGCCGGTTCGCGATTTCTTTAAGGAG
>JBDTGB010000045.1:0-6788 GCA_039937635.1 Burkholderiaceae bacterium
GAAGACAAAATCGACGCTCTTCAGGCAGAGGTCGATATCGGCGGCGGTGGCGGCGAGGTTGTCGTCAACATGACAAGCACACGCGATCACCTTCCCGATCTGATCGCGCTGGTTCTGGACGTCGTGCGCAATGCCAATTTCCCCGCCGATGAACTGGCCAAGTATCAGCGCCAGACCAACACCTCTATCAAAAATTCCATGGACGAACCCGGCGCGCTGGCATCGCGAACACTGGCGCGTTACGGCAACCCCTGGCCCAGCGACGACATCCGCTACACGCCCACGTTCGAGCAGGCGCTGCATAATGTGAATGCGCTCACCCGTCAGGACTTGGTCGATTTCCACCAAAAATTTTACGGCGCCGGACACGTAGAGTTCGCCGCGGTTGGGGCCTTCGACCCGGTTGCCGTCAAAGCCGCGCTAAGCTCCGGTCTGAAGGGCTGGCGGACGGCCCCCGCTTTTGAACGCCCATCCGATCCGTACCACGCGCTCACACCCAAGCAATTCAAGATTAATACGCCGGACAAAGCCAATGCCTTTTATCTGGCGGCGCTACCGATAAAAATACAGGATACCGATCCAGCGTATCCTGCCCTGTACCTGGCCAATTATTTGCTGGGCAGCTCGGAAACCTCGCGCCTATGGAGCCGAATCCGCGTGCAAGACGGACTTTCGTACGACGTCCGCAGCCAACTGAACGTATCTTCGTTCGAACCGTCCGGCACCTGGACGATCTATGCCATTCACGCCCCGCAAAATAGCGAGCATCTGCAACTGGATATACAGCAGGAACTCGCGCGCGCGTTACGCGACGGATTCACCGACAAGGAAGTCAGCGAAGGAATACATGCCTTATTGAATTACCGCAAGCTGGCGCGCGCCCAGGACGGCACGCTGGCGGCTGCGTGGATTAACTACCTGCAACTGGGCCGCAGCTTCACCTGGTCGGAAAAAATCGACCAGAAACTGGCCGCATTAACCCCCGAAAAAGTGAACGCGGCATTGCGCGCCACCCTTGCGCCGGATCAATTCAGCAGCGCGCTTGCGGCGGATAGCAAAAAAGAAAAGTAAGCATAAGGGGTCGAGAGTCAGCTAAAAAAACTCTTGACACGATCGGTCCAGGATTCGCTTTTAGGCGAATGTTTTTCACCGCCCGCCAAAAGCGATTCTTCGAACTCGCGCAAAATTTTCTTCTGATCATCGGACAGTCGGACTGGCGTTTCCACCGAGATATGGCAATACAAATCGCCGGGGTAGCTAGCCCGAATCCCGCGTATCCCTTTGCCGCGCAAGCGAAAAGTCTTGCCTGTTTGCGTGCCTTCCGGAATCGTGATTTCACCTTTCCCAACAAGAGTGGGCACTTCGATTTCGCCGCCTAACGCTGCCCTGGTGAACGGAATAGTCAGCTCGCAATGCAAGTCTTCGCCGTCGCGCTGGAATATTCCGTGCGGCTTTAAATGAATTTCAACGTACAGGTCTCCCGAAGGACCTCCGTTGACACCGGGCTCGCCATTGCCTGTGGAGCGAATCCGCATGCCGTCATCGATACCCGCCGGGATTTTGACTTGAAGTGTTTTGTTTTTACGTGTTCTTCCGACGCCATCGCAGGCAACGCACGGATCGGTAATTTCTTTACCCGTTCCATGACAGGTGGGACACGTTTGTTGCACGCTGAAAAAGCCTTGCTGCATGCGCACCGCCCCGCTGCCGCCGCAGGTATGACAGGTTCGAGCATGCGTGCCCGGCTTGGCGCCCGAACCATGACAGACATCGCACGTTTCCCAACTGGGCACACGGATTTCGGTATCAAAACCCGTTGCCGCCTGCTCCAGACTGATATCCAGGGTGTATTTCAAATCGGCGCCGCGATAAACCTGCGGTCCGCCGCCGCGCCGGCCACCACCACCGAAAATTTCGCCGAAAATATCGCCAAAGGCATCGGCAAAACCGGCCTCGCCCATGCCGCCGACGCCCGAATTGGGGTCAACGCCCGCATGACCGAAACGATCATAAGCGGATCGCTTCTGCTCGTCGGATAACGCTTCGTAAGCCTGCTTGGCTTCTTTGAATTTTTCTTCAGCCTCTTTGCTATCCGGATTGCGATCCGGATGGTATTTCATCGCCAGTTTGCGATAAGCCCTTTTTATCTCGGCTGCGGTAGCGTTCTTTGCGACGCCCAGTACTTCGTAAAAATCGCGTTTTGCCATATCAATTCAATTCGTTGCGTCCATAACGCCCACTTTTTGCGTCGGGACAAGAATGCCCGATTCCCGGCAAAATGCCAGAAATCGGGCTCCAGGCCGCTACGGCAACACCTTATTTGTCGCGTTTGACCTCTTTAAAATCAGCGTCCACCACGTTTTCGTCCGCCTGCGCCGGCTGCTCGGGTTGTCCAGCCGCCCCTTCCGCACCCTGTTGCGCGGCCGCCTGAGCCTGCATATCGGCGTACATTTTCTCGCCCAGCTTTTGCGAAGCCGTCGAAAGCGCTTCGACCTTGGCGTCAATAGCCGCCTTATCACCCTCTTTCAAGGTGTCCTCAAGCGATTTGATGGCGGCTTCAATGGTTTCTTTTTCCGAGGCATCAAGCTTCTCGCCATATTCCTCAAGCGATTTGCGCGTCGAGTGCACCAAGGCATCAGCCTGATTGCGCGCGTGCGCCAGTTCAGCAACGCGATGATCGTCCTCGGCGTTGGCCTCGGCATCTTTCACCATGCGCTCGATCTCGTCATCAGTCAAACCGGAGTTCGCCTTGATGGTGATCTTGTTTTCCTTGCCCGTGCCTTTATCCTTGGCCGACACATGCAGGATTCCGTTGGCGTCGATATCAAAGGTAACCTCGATCTGAGGGGTGCCCCGCGTTGACGGAGGAATCCCTTCAAGATTGAATTCGCCCAAGGCCTTGTTTCCGGCCGCGACTTCACGCTCGCCCTGAAACACCTTGATGGTGACCGCGGGCTGATTATCGTCCGCCGTCGAAAACACCTGCGAAAAACGAGTTGGAATCGTCGTGTTCTTTTGAATCATTTTGGTCATGACGCCGCCCAGGGTTTCAATCCCCAGCGACAACGGCGTTACATCAAGCAGCAATACGTCTTTACGATCGCCCGACAACACAGAACCTTGAATCGCAGCGCCCGCAGCAACGGCTTCGTCAGGATTGACGTCCTTGCGTGGTTCCTTGCCGAAGAACTCTTTAACTGTTTCCTGCACCTTCGGCATACGCGTCATGCCACCGACCAAAATCACGTCATCGATCTCGGATGCTTTAATACCCGCGTCCTTAATGGCCGTGCGGCAAGGGTCGATCGTGCGCTCGATCAGATCTTCGACCAGGGCTTCGAGCTTGGCGCGCGTAATTTTAAGATCCAGGTGTTTCGGACCGGACGCATCGGCGGTTATGTAAGGCAGATTGATACCCGTTTGCTGCGCCGACGAAAGCTCTATCTTGGCCTTTTCCGCCGATTCTTTCAGACGTTGCAACGCCAGCACGTCTTTCGACAGATCAATGCCGCTTTCTTTTTTGAATTCGTCAATAATATAGGCGATGATCCGTTGATCGAAGTCTTCGCCGCCCAGGAAGGTATCGCCGTTGGTCGACAGCACTTCAAATTGCTTCTCGCCATCCACATCGGCAATTTCAATAATCGAAATATCGAACGTGCCGCCGCCCAAGTCGTAGACCGCGATCCTGCGATCGCCTTTTTCAGCCTTGTCCATGCCGAAAGCCAGTGCCGCCGCGGTCGGCTCATTGATAATGCGTTTCACTTCGAGACCCGCAATACGCCCGGCGTCTTTGGTTGCCTGACGCTGAGCATCGTTAAAGTAAGCCGGAACGGTAATGACGGCTTCGGTCACTTCCTCGCCCAGGTAATCTTCGGCGGTCTTCTTCATTTTGCGCAAGACCTCGGCGGACACTTGCGGCGGAGCCAGCTTTTTGCCTTGGGCCTCGACCCATGCGTCGCCGTTATCGGCCTTGATGATCTTGTAAGACATCAGGTTAATGTCTTTTTGCACCGCTTTTTCATCGAACTTGCGCCCGATCAAGCGCTTGACTGCATAAAGCGTATTTTTAGAATTGGTGACAGCCTGGCGTTTGGCCGGCGCGCCCACCAGCACTTCGCCATCCGCCAGATAAGCGACGATCGAAGGCGTTGTGCGCGTGCCTTCCGCGTTTTCTATGATCTTGACTTTGCTGCCATCAAGCACGGCAACGCAACTGTTGGTTGTGCCAAGGTCAATTCCAATAATTTTACTCATGATCTATAACCCTGAAAGAGAAAGCGGGAATATTCAAAATAACTAAGATGACATTCAGATGGGGGCCGCATGGTCAAATTCAAGCCGCGCGCCCTTAAAATTTGTTATTAACCTGTTTTTTCAGCATTTTGGGCGTGTAAACGCGCAATGGCGGCCGAAAACTGAGGCCATCCCGGCCAGCCGGAAATCCGCCCAAGACGCTTTCCCGACCGAAAAAACACGAAGGCCGGAACGCCGTGCAAGCCGAATCGCCGGCCCAGCGGCTGGTCCTGATATACGTCGGCGTGATACCAGCTTAAATTCAGCGTTTTAAGCTGGTCCTGAAGCAACAGGGCGGTGTTCTTGAAAAGATTGCAGTTATAGCAATTCTTGCCCCAAAGGAAAACGCAGCGTAAATCCGCCCCGGCAGCTGAAACCACAACAGAATCAAAACTTTGGCTGTCAACTTCGCGCATTGCGAACAAATCGAACACTTCAGCCGGGTCGAAATCCAGAGGAGCGGCGGACATAGCCATGCCTTAATTTGCCGGGCCTGACGAAACGGTAACCAACGCGGGGCGCAACACCCGATCGGCAATGGTGTACCCCTTTTGCAACAACCGAGCCACAGTCCCTTCGGGCGAATCGTAGGGGATGGAGGAAATGGCCTGATGCAGATGAGGGTCGAATTTGTCGCCCACGGCTGGGGCCACTTCCTTAAGCAAATTACGGTCAAACGCGGAAACCAACTGTTTAAGCGTCGCTTCCACCCCTTCCCGCCAGGACTCAGTCGTTTGATCGGCCTGAGCCAGCGCGGCTTCAAGACTGTCTTTCACTGGCACCAGGCTTTCGGCAAATGATTCAGTTCCAAACTTGCGCGCCTTGGCAACATCGTCCTGCGCCCGCCGGCGCATATTTTCAACGTCAGCCTTGGAACGCAAAAGCTGATCGTGATAGGCCGCTATTTCCAGCTGCGCCTTGGACAACAAGACTGCCACTTCTTCTTGTTCGCTGCCGGGCGCGTCATCGCCGTCTTGATCCGGATAGTCCTTGTTCACCTCGAGCTTTTCAGAAGTGTCCACGGGCGGATTCTCGGGTTTGGAACCAACGGATTCGTCTGTATTCGACATAAATAAAACTCTCCACATCTTTTAATCAAGGTCAACTTAACGAAAATGGGGACATTCATCCCCTTTTCAAGCCTTGATGGGCCGTCGCCCGGCAATTAAAACTTAGAATTCATTCTGAATTCGGCGGTACGCCTCAGCCAGACTCACATTGGTGGTTATGACCGATTCGGAAAACTCGCGCGCCGATTGCGGCGTCACATCCAAAGCGCTCAGATCCGTATTCTCGTTGACCAAGGTGGCGGAAGGCAGATAAAAGCCCTGCGGGATATCGCGCCCATCAACCACGCAATTGTGCCGCACGACAGCGTCATCAGCCACCTTGCAGTTGAAAAGCACGGAATTGAAGCCGATGAAAACGTGATTCCCCACCACGCAAGGACCGTGCACGATGGAACGATGCGCGATCGACGTAAATTCACCAACCGTCACCGCCGCGCCATCTTTGGAATGGATGACAACGCCATCCTGAATGTTTGAATTGGCGCCAACGGTCACTAAACCGCACAATATGGCCGTTGGATCGACAAACGCCGTTTCGTGCACAACAGGGTAATCACCACGAGGATTTTTTCTCAACATGATAGATCTACGCTTTTATAAGTATCAATAATAAAGATAAGTCCTGTTTTTCAGCCGCAAAATCGCCTGACGCCTAACGCCAATCAGTAACATGGCGTCGTAGCAAGTCAGTCAGCCCCGCCACCCAGCCGGGATCGCCGTTCAAACAGGGAAGGTAACGAAATCTCCGCCCTCCGGCCGCCAGAAACGTATCGCGGCACTGGATCTGAATTTCTTCCAGCGTTTCCAGACAATCGGCCAAAAACCCCGGGCACATCACGTCGACATCGGCGATGCCTTGGTCTGCCCAAGATTTAAGGGTTGGTTCGGTATAGGGTTCGAGCCATTTCTCGGCGCCAAAACGGCTTTGAAACGAGACATGAGCCAAATTGCCGTCTTCGCCCAGACCTTGCCTGATGAGGGCGGCGGTCGCCATACAATCGCGGCGATAGGGATCGCCCTGCTCGATCACGCGACGCGGCAAACCATGAAAGCTAAGCAGCAAGCGCTGCGGCTTGCCGTATTGCTGCCAGTACTGCCGCACCCGGCCGACCATGCCATTGATATAAGACGGGTCGTCGTAAAAACGCTTGATAAAGCGCAGCTCGGGCTGATTTCGCAGCCGGCTCGCATGCGCCATGACCGCATCCACCGCCGTTGCTGTCGTGCTGCTCGCGTATTGTGGATACAACGGCGCGACAAGAATACGCTCGCAGCCTTGGGCTCGCAGCTTATCGATTGCGCCAGCCACGGACGGATTCCCGTAACGCATGGCCAATTCGACGTGCGCATTGACCGCTTGCGCATCAAACGCTTGTTGCACTCCTTGCGCAAGGGCCCGGCTATGAACCAACAATGGCGAGC
>JBDTGB010000046.1:0-1967 GCA_039937635.1 Burkholderiaceae bacterium
TGCCTTAGTGCTACGGCGCGTGATCGACGCCCAGGCACGCAGCCGCGCGTTTATCAATGGACTGCCTGTCACTCTGGGCCAACTGCGTGAAATAGGCGAGTTCCTGGTCGACATACACGGACAGCACGCACACCAAAGCCTGCTTAAAACAACGAGCCAACGCGACTTGCTCGACACCCAAGGGGGCCATCAGTCCCTGGCCAAACACGTGCACCAGGCCTGGCAACATTGGCAGCAAGCCGCGAAAACCCTGGCTGCGGCACAACAAAATGCGGCAACAGCGCAAGAAGAACGCGAACGCCTGCAATGGCAGGCGGCTGAACTCGATCGTCTGAACCTGCTCGAAGGCGAATGGGATGCCATTAATAACGATCATAGCCGGCTGGCGCACGCGCAAAGCTTGCTTGATGGCGCCACCCAGGCGCTAGCCGCGCTCAATGATGAAGAAGACTCGGCCCAGAAATGCCTAAGCTTGGCCGCGCACCAAATCCGACAGTTGCTGCGTCACGACATCCACTTGCAAGATATCTACGACACCATCGAATCAGCCCGTATCACCGCCGCCGAGGCCATTTCCGATTTAAATGGCTACTTAAGCCGACTCGAGCTCGAACCCGAGCGTTTAGCTCAGGCTGAACAACGCCTGTCGGCTATTTTCGACACTGCGCGTAAATTCAAGGTCGATCCGTCCGAGATTCTCGCCCTTCAGGAACGTTTGCACCAGCAGCTTGACACCAGTCAGGCCGCCGCCAACATCGAGGCCTTGTCGGCACAGGTCGATGCCGCGAAAAGCGATTATCACGAAACGGCGCAACAACTAAGTGCCGCACGACAAAAGATTGGCAAATCCCTGACAAAACAGGTGACCCGCGCCATGCAGACGCTAGCCATGCAAGGCGGGCGTTTCGAAATCGCCCTGCATGAAAGCGAGCCATCCGCTCACGGCAACGAGACCATCGAATTTTTGGTCGCCGGTCATGCCGGAACGCCTCCCAGGCCGCTGGCCAAAGTCGCCTCGGGAGGCGAGCTGGCGCGACTGTCATTGGCGCTATCGGTCATCGCCAGCCAGGCGGCGCGCGTGCCAACCTTGATTTTCGACGAGGTCGATGCCGGCGTGGGAGGAGCCGTGGCCGAAGTGGTGGGCCGTCTGTTAAAGGAACTGGGCGAACGGCGCCAAGTATTGTGTGTAACACACTTGCCGCAAGTGGCGGCGTGCGCGGCGCACCATTATGAAGTCAAAAAATCAACAACCGACGGAACCACGCTGTCGATGGTGGAAGCGCTGGACGCGCAAGGACGCGTGGACGAAGTTGCGCGCATGCTGGGCGGCCTGATCATTACCGACACCACGCGCAAACATGCGCGCGAGATGCTGGCCCATTAGCGCGTCTTGGGCGAACAGTCGGGACAAATGCCATACAGCAGCAAGGTATGGCTTTCAAGCACGAATGCATTGTCTTTGGCAATTTTATGCTGACGCTTTTCGATCTCGTGGTCTGAAAATTCCACCACCTTGCCACAATTAGTGCAAATTAGATGGTCATGATGATCGCCGTCGTTCAGCTCAAACACCGCTTTACCGCCGTCGAACTGACTACGTACTAAAATGCCTGCTTGCTCGAATTGCGTCAACACGCGATATACCGTTGCCAGGCCTATGTCGACATCTTCATTGATCAACGCACGGTATATGTCTTCGGCGCTTTGATGACGATGATCGGCTTTACGAAAAATATCGAGAATTTTCAGGCGAGGAAAAGTCGCCTTCAATCCCATATTTTTTAACTCATTTTGCTCATTCATAGTTAAAGCTTCTCTAGCGCGTAAAAAATAATGTCGAATGCTTTCCCTATCAGAAAACACCCAATCGTGACTAACGCTATTATGCGTTTGTTCTTATACCTTTATGATAACGTTTTATTCGACTTGAATATCAGGGGCGTTTCGTGCTGACGACTGTAAAACCA
>JBDTGB010000047.1:0-4292 GCA_039937635.1 Burkholderiaceae bacterium
GGGCTGGAACCCAAAGATTTCGACGTCGCCACAAACGCGACGCCCGACCAGATTCGACCGCTATTTCGACGCGCCCGCATTATCGGACGGCGCTTCCAGCTTGTGCATGTGGTCTTCGGCCAGGAAATCATCGAGACATCGACATTCCGGGCACCTGCGACGGCTGACCAGGAAACCGATGAAAACGGTCGCATTCTGCGCGACAACTTGTTCGGCACACACGAGCAAGATGCGGCGCGGCGCGACTTCACCCTGAACGCGCTGTATTACGATCCCATAAAAGAAGAAATCATTGATTTTCACGGCGGCGTTGGCGATCTGAAAAAACGCATCGTGCGCGTGATTGGCGACCCCAACACCCGATATCGCGAGGACCCGGTGCGCATGCTGCGCGCCTTGCGGTTTGCCGCAAAGCTTAACGCCACCCTCGATCCGGCCACGCGCGAACCCATCAAGAGCATGGCCAGTCTTATCGAAGGCGTTCCCGCCTCACGTCTATTCGACGAAATGCTCAAGCTGCTAACCTGCGGCCACGCCATGGACTGCCTGCAGCGGCTGCGCGCAGTGGGGCTGCACCAGGGAATGTTGCCGCTGATCGACCTGATATTCGAAGAAACCGGCGGTCAGCAATTTGTTGAACTGGCTCTCGAACGGACCGATACGCGGGTCCGTGCTGGCAAACCAATCAGCCCCAGCTTTCTCTTTGCTGCTCTGCTCTGGACGCTTGTCAACAAGCGCTGGTTGGCCCTCATGGAAAGCGGCGAGCCCCGCATCCAGGCGCTAATGCAGGCGGCCGATTCCGTCGTCGATGAACAAACCAAAAAACTGGCCATTCAACGCCGTTTTCAAGCGGATATGCGCGAAATCTGGTTCATGCAACCGCGCTTTGAACGCGCCACGGTAAAAACTATCTGGCGCATGCTTGAGCAGCCGCGCTTTCGCGCCGCGGTCGACTTCCTGCAACTGCGCGCGGCAACGCGCGAAGTCGACAGCGTCCAGGCACAGTGGTGGATGGACCTGGCCAATGCCGATGACGAAAAGAGGACCACCATGATCGAGGCCTATCAACGCGAAAACAAAGGATCCACGCCAGGTACGCGCCGCAGACGGACCCGCCATCGCAGCCCCGGCGTTGCGACGCCCACCGCGCAAACATGACGCGCGCACGCCGGCTGGCAATCGGACTATGACGCAGGCCTATATCGGTTTAGGCGCAAATCTGGGCGATGCGCGCCACACATTGAAAACGGCCGCCGACGAATTAACCCGCACCGCCGGAGTGAATCAACTAACGCTATCCAGGTTTTACCGCAGCGCTCCTGTCGACTCGAGCGGCCCCGACTACGTCAACGCCGTAGCGATGATACAGACCAACTTGAGCGCTCGATCACTTCTGAAAGTCTTGCAACAAATCGAACGCAAGCACGGTCGCGAACGCCCCTATCGAAACGCACCGCGCACACTGGATCTTGATTTATTGTTGTTTGGCGTACAAGCCATTGACGAGCCCGACCTGACTGTGCCCCACCCTAGAATGCATCAGCGCGCTTTCGTCTTGAAGCCGTTAAACGATCTGGCGCCCGATCTACGCCTGGCGCAGGGGTCGCTAAACGCCCTGTTGGCCGCATGCGCGGACCAGGATCTGGCGCCCTTGCCCGACGACAAAAAAAAATAAATTCAGCGCGGTAATAGACTATGAGTTCGATTTTTCGACAATTCTTCGCGCGCGCTCAATCACGGGAACGTCAACCATTTCGCCATCCATCTTGAAGGCGGACGAGTTGGTCGCGTCAGCGGTTTCCAGCACGCGCCGGGCCCACTCGAGGGCGGCGGGCGTTGGCGCAAACGCCTTGTGAATCGTCGAAATTTGCGTCGGATGAATACACAACATCCCGCCGAAGCCCATGTCGCATACTTGCCGCGCAATCCCCGCCAACCCCGCCTGATCGGTAAAATTCGGATAAACGCTATCCAGCGGAGCCGCCAGTCCGCAAGCTTTGCCATGCAATAAAATCTGACAACGCACCTGGTTCAATAAAAGTTCCGCCCCAGCCGTATCAGGCGTCATACCCAAATCGAGCATCAAATCCAGGCTGCCAAATGAAAGACGGCCCACGCCCTTGGACGCTGCGATGGAATCCAGGGCAAGAACGCCTTTGGCGCTTTCAATAATCGGAAACACCGGCTTGCCAGCCGTGAAAGTCTGCCGGATCTGGTCGGCCGATTCGGCCTTGGGCAACAGAACGCCCACAATATTGGCAAAGCGCCCGCATACGCCTAGGTCCGATTCAAACCACGACGTCGTCGCATCGTTGACGCGAACCAAAAACGACACTTCCGTATTGCCCTGCGCAAACTCGGTCAGATTCCGGCGCGCCTGATCTTTGCTGCCGCGCTCCACAGCATCTTCCAGATCGATGATCACCACGTCAGCGCCGGCGCCCAACGCTTTTAAAAACCGCTCGGGCCGCGTAGCCGGAACAAACAAGGCGGAACGTATTTGCTTGTGCATCAAATCACCTTTTGCCGCGCCAGCGCTTGCACATCATCGGCTGAATAACCCAACTCGGCAAGGATACTGGCGCGATGCTCGCCCAACGACGGCACAGCGTCCATGCGTGCCTCGAAAGCGGAACTGCTGGCGGGCGGAATCAAGGCGGGCAAGGGGCCCGACTGGCTGCCCACCTCGCGCCAGCGCTTGCGCGCGGCAAGCTGAGGATGCGCCCAGACATCGCGCATCGTATTGACGCTGGCGTTGGCGATTTGAGCCTCTTCCAACCGTTGCAGCGCCTGTTCGCGAGTAAGCGTTGCAAATGCCTTTAGAATCAGCACACGCAACGCTTCTTTATTTTCGACGCGGGCAAAGTTGGACGCAAACCGCGCATCCTTCGCCAATTCTGGCTGCTTCAGAACTATCTTGCAAAAAGCCGCCCATTCGCGCTCATTTTGCAAACCCAGCATAATTTCACTGCCATCGCCCACCGGGAAGGGGCCATAGGGGCAGATTGTGGCGTGCGAGGCGCCGGCGCGCGGCGGCGGAGATGCCCCATCGAACGCGTAATACATGGGAAATCCCATCCACTCAACCATGCTCTCAAGCATGGACACATCCAGACGGCTGCCTTGGCCCGTGCGCTCACGCAACAACAAGGCCGACAGGATGCCGCTGTACGCGTACATGCCCGCGGCAATATCCGAGATTGAACAGCCGGCTTTAGCCGGGCTATCGGGCGACCCCGTGACTGATAAAAATCCGCCCTCGCTTTGAATCAACAAGTCGTACGCTTTTTTATCCTGATAGGGACCACCCTCGCCGTAACCCGAAATATCGCAGACGATCAAACGCGGATGCGACTCGTGCAAGGCATCAAACGACAAGCCCATACGGGCCGCCGCGCCCGGAGCAAGGTTTTGCACCAGCACATCGGCCTGCTCAAGCAAGCGGAACAAAATCGTCTTCGCCTCGTCTTTCTTCAAGTCGAGCGTCAAGCTTTCCTTCGAGCGATTGGTCCAGACGAAATGCGAGGCCAGGCCTCGCACCCGTTCGTCGTAACCACGAGCAAAATCGCCCACGCCGGGGCGTTCAATTTTAATGACGCGGGCACCCATGTCGGCCAGTTGCCGAGTGCAAAACGGAGCGGCAATGGCATGCTCCAGGCTTATCACCGTGACACCGTCCAAAGGTCTTGGGTGGGCCGCGCCGGCCATCGTCGATCCCGCGCCTTCGTTTATTTTAGTGTGAGTCATACCTTAAACCATAGTTCAGCCTGATGCGCCAGCGTGCCATCGCGCTCGGCCCAAAGACGCGCGCAACCGGGCTCGCCCAACACGCCCGCAACGTGAAAAGCCTGCGGAGCCGTCAAGGGCCGCAAACCACGATAAGATAGCGCCGTGACAACTTTGTCCGGATTTGCGCGCTGAAAGGCGCCGCACATCAGGGTGGCGATCATCGGGCCGTGCACAACCAGCCCGGGGTAGCCCTCGATACCCGTGGCATACGGCGCGTCGTAGTGAATTCGATGACCGTTGAATGTAACGGCGGAATAACGAAACAGCATAATCGAGCTGGGCTCGATTGTCTCAGACCACTGCCCTTTCGGAGCTGGCTCCGTGCCCACTAATTTCGGCGGGCTGGGTTCCCGATAAACAATGTCCTGCTCTTCGGAGATGCACAAGCGATCGCTCTGAAAATACTCATGTTTAACTGTCACGAACAATAGCTTGCCAGTGCGCCCCTGTTTCTCATTGACAGCGGCAACCGTCGAAATGCGATTAGCCGAAACGCCGACCCG
>JBDTGB010000048.1:0-5472 GCA_039937635.1 Burkholderiaceae bacterium
TCGCTGCCGTTTTGCTTGCTGTTTTTGTTTATGTTGCAGTTTTTCCGCGACCCGGCACGCCTTGCTCCCGTTGGTGAATTCAATGTGCTTTCGCCCGCTGATGGCCGTGTGATGGCGGTTGAGCGGATTAAAGACACATACGCTGAACGCGACGCGCTTAAGATCAGTGTGTTCATGAACGTTTTTAACGTTCACTCGAATCGTTCACCGGTCGATGGCGAAGTGCTGGCTGTTAATTATTTCGCGGGGAAATTTTTTAACGCATCGCTGGATAAAGCATCGCTCGAAAATGAGCGCAACGCGACGATATTGCGCACATCTCACGGTCATATTGTTACGGCCGTGCAGGTGGCGGGACTTGTTGCCAAGCGTATTCTTTGCTATGCCAAGCCGGGCGATCAGTTGTACGCGGGCCAGCGCTATGGCTTTATCAGGTTTGGCTCGCGCGTCGATGTCTATTTGCCGTCGGACTCGCGCCCGCGGGTCGCTATCGGCGATAAAGTGCGGGCCACCAGCACGGTGCTGGCGGAATTGCCTTCGGATTTTAAAGAATAATCATATGGATAATTTTTCCACGGATGAAACGCGTCGTCGGCGCAGCATCTACTTGCTGCCCAATGCGTTTACAACCGCAAATTTGTTTGCCGGATTTTATGCGGTGGTGCAGGCGATGAATGGCCGCTTCGAGATCGCGGCGATTGCGATTTTCGCGGCTATGGTGTTCGATGGCATGGATGGGCGCGTGGCTCGCTTGACCAACACGCAGTCCGCTTTTGGGGAACAGTACGATTCCCTTTCCGATATGACGTCGTTTGGGGTTGCGCCCGCGTTAGTGATGTACGAGTGGATGCTTAATGGCTTGGGGCGTTGGGGTTGGTTGGCGGCCTTTATTTATGTCGTTGGGGCGGCGTTGCGCCTGGCTCGTTTCAACACCAATTTGGGCGTGGTCGACAAACGCTTTTTTCAAGGCCTGCCCAGCCCGGCGGCGGCGGCGCTGGTGGCCGGGTTTATCTGGCTGGCGGTCGATAATCGGTTTTCCATGCAAGACGGAACATTGGCCTGGGTGGCGTTTGGGTTAACGATTTACGCCGGCGTTGCCATGATTACGGATGCGCCGTTTTATAGCGGTAAAACATTTGCTTTAGGGCATAGTGTGCCGTTTTGGGTAATTGTGCTGGTGGTGGGCGTGTTTGTTTTTGTCTCCAGCGATCCTCCGGTCGTGTTGTTTGGGCTGTTTGTGGTGTATGGCTTGTCGGGCTGGGGCACGATGGCCTGGCGCTGGCGCCGTGTCCGGAAACTGAATCGCCAGCGCCAGATCATCGCCGATGACGGCGAACAGCCCTAAAGGTTGGTGAACTCGGGGTCGTAGGCTGGATCGGGTCCTGGATGAAAGCGTGTCACGCGCCGGCCATCATGGCCGAAATACACGTACATCAGTGAATTCCACGCGTCGCTTTCCAGGTAACGATAGCTCCAGACAACTTCTTGAACGGATGGCAGGCCCACGGTTTCTTTTCTGGCGGGGGGCCCGAATTCGCACAACACCTTTTCAGGGGTCCAGACGCCCTCCGCCAAAACACGGAAATGTTGATTGGTTAGCAGTCGTTCGATGCGGTCGGTGTTGCCGGCGCTGTCGACATGGGCGCCCCAGGCAAATTGACCGGCCGGTTGTTGAGTCCAGATCACCCGCTTTCCGCCGTTGGGCATGGGGCAAGAGAAATTAGGCGCCCCGAACTTGGCCTGAACTTGCGCCAGCGCCGTGCCAGGAGGGGTGTCGGTCATGCTGGCGCAGGCGCCAAGCATACTAAGGGCCAAAACAGCGAAGCCGGTTTGGGCAAATCGGTTGAATGGTGTGTTCATAACAGGTTCTCCGAATTGCAATGAAAATATTTTAAGCAATCCGTTATAATGCGTCAGCTTAGAACTAATGGCGTGCAAACGCCATTGTTATTTACTTGGCTAAATACTTGGCTAAAACCGCCATTTTCTCATTTTAATCACGCCAGGGCGCCTCGGCTCTGTCGCTTGTTCAAGAGGCTTGATCATGTCTGTTGCCGACATTAAAAAATCTGATATCGTTTCACAATTCCAACGCGCCCAGGGCGATACCGGCTCCCCGGAAGTGCAGGTGGCGTTGCTTACTGCTCGCATCAACGAGCTGACCGACCACTTCAAGGTTCACCTGAAAGACCACCATTCACGCCGTGGCTTGTTGCGTATGGTTAGCCGTCGGCGCAAGTTGCTCGATTATCTGAAAGGCCGCAGCCCGGATTCGTACCGCGCACTTATCGAAAAACTCGGTTTGCGCAAGTGATACCGGGGCTGGCTCCCCAGAATGCATAACCGTGGACACGGCGACTCAAGCTCGCAGTGTGCGCGGTTTTTTTAATTGTAAGGATATTCCGCAATGTTTAATAAAGTGACTAAATCGTTTCAGTACGGTCAGCATACGGTGGTTCTGGAAACTGGCGAGATTGCCCGCCAGGCCTCGGGCGCGGTGCTGGTTTCGATTGACGATACTGTTGTTTTGGCGACGGTGGTCGCGTCTAAAACGGCTAAACCGGGTCAGGATTTTTTCCCCTTAACCGTTGATTACGTCGAAAAGACCTACGCGGCGGGGCGCATTCCCGGCGGTTTCTTCAAACGCGAAGGCAAGCCATCCGAAAAGGAAACGCTTACTTCCCGCCTGATCGATCGCCCATTGCGGCCTTTGTTTCCTGAAGGTTTCTACAACGAAGTTCAGGTCATCATTCACACCGTGTCGGTGAACCCGGAAATTGATCCGGATATGGCCGCCATGATTGGGGCGTCGGCCGCTTTGGCCATTTCGGGTATTCCGTTTAACGGGCCTGTGGGCGTGGCGCGCGTGGGTTATATCAATAATCAGTATGTGATTAATCCAACGACCAGCCAGCTTAAAGAATCTGGCATGGATCTGGTTGTGGCGGGCACCGAAACGGCCGTTCTAATGGTTGAATCCGAGGCTAAACAGCTTTCTGAAGACGTCATGCTTGGCGGCGTGGTGTTTGGCCATGAACAGATGCAGGCTGTTATCAACGCCATCCATGACCTGGTCAGCGAAGCGGGCAAGCCTGAATGGGACTGGCAAGCGCCACCCAAGAACGAGGCGCTGGTCACTGCGGTTACCTCCGCCGCAGGGGAAGATTTAAAGGCGGTTTATCAGATTCGGGAAAAGCAGGCGCGCACGGCTCGGTTGCGCGATGTCTACACCAAGGTAAAAGCCAAGTTGCTCGAGCACGCAACAGCAAAAGGCCAGGCGGCCCCCGATAACGTCGAAGTCGAAAATATTTTATTTGATCTGGAAGCGAAGATTGTTCGCGGCCAGATCCTGGATGGCGAGCCTCGCATCGACGGGCGCGATACACGCACCGTGCGGCCGATCAGCATTCGTCTGGGCGTACTGCCTCGCGCGCACGGCAGCGCCTTGTTCACCCGCGGCGAAACACAAGCCTTGGTGGTGGCCACGCTGGGCACCCGGCAAGACGAGCAAATCATTGATTCGATCATGGGCGAATCGCGTGACCGTTTTATGCTTCATTACAACATGCCCCCATATGCCACTGGCGAAACCGGACGCTTCGGCGTTCCTAAACGCCGCGAGATCGGCCATGGCCGTCTGGCCAAGCGCGCCTTGTCGTCACTACTGCCTTCCGCGCAAGATTTTCAGTACACCATTCGCGTCGTGTCTGAAATTACCGAATCGAACGGTTCGTCCTCGATGGCGTCGGTGTGTGGCGGGTCGCTGGCTTTGATGGACGCCGGCGTGCCGGTCAAGGATCACGTCGCGGGCGTGGCCATGGGCCTTATTAAAGAGGGCGGCAAGTTCGCCGTGCTGACCGATATTCTGGGCGACGAAGATCACTTGGGCGACATGGATTTCAAGGTGGCGGGCACTGCGCAGGGCATTACCGCTTTGCAAATGGATATAAAAATCCAGGGCATCACCAAAGAGATCATGCAGATTGCCTTGGCGCAGGCGCACGAAGGGCGTTTGCACATTCTGGGCAAGATGAAAGAAGCGCTGGATAGTTCACGCACTGAATTATCGGAATTTGCGCCGCGCATGCTTAGCATCAAAATCAATCCTGACAAGATTCGCGACGTTATCGGCAAGGGCGGCGCCACGATTCGCGCTTTGACCGAAGAAACCGGCACCCAGATCGATATCGGCGAGGATGGCATTATTACGATTTCCAGCGCCGATCTTGATAAGGCCAAGGAAGCCGAGCGCCGCATTCGGGAATTGACAGCCGATGTTGAAGTGGGCCAGGAATACGAAGGTCCCGTGCTGCGCTTGCTGGATTTTGGCGCCATTGTTCAGGTTTTGCCTGGCCGCGACGGTTTGCTGCACATCTCTGAAATTGCCAATTACCGCATCGCGAATATCAACGATGTGCTCAAAGTGGGCCAGCTCGTGCGCATTAAAGTCATCGAAGCCGATGACAAGGGCCGCTTGCGTCTGTCCATGAAGGCAATCGGCGGCATCGAAGCCCAGGGCGGCCCGCAAGGCCCCGTCCCGGCACCCGATACGGCTGCGTGACATTATAGGCGCCTTAAGGTGATGTGAACATCGGGCTGGCGGCAACGCTGGCTCGATGTTTTTTGCGTTGCATGCGGTCGGCACGCGGCTTTCCGTTAACCCTATGAGGCGTGCGTCGCTTCCCGAATAGCACTGGACACCCACTGATTCAAACTTTCACCGTTAGCCGCGGCAGCGATGACTGCGGCTTGGTGTACTTCTGGCTCGATTCGTAGAACGAATTTCCCCGAAAAGTTCTTGCGAGGCTCGACACCATGTTTGGCACATTCGTCCAGGAAGGTTTCAAACGAGACTTTACCTTCGCGTTGTAGTCCGGCGACATCGGCGGCGTAGAAGTCCGCGCCACCATTCAGTCCAACAAACTCGCCCCGAAACATCTCTATGTTCGGGTCGTACGTAATAACGGCCTGTTGACCGTCGATCATCATCGTGTTCTTCATGGTATTACCCCGTTTTCTTCAAGCCACCCCCGCAGGGAAGCGACCGCGCCTTTATCCATATCCAGCGATGGGTGTGGTCGATGCATCACTTCCACTTGGCCAAACAGAAATACAGCCACGCGTGATCCTTCGCGTTCGGTTATTTCCGCGCCAAGTTCCACAAGCAGTGAGGTGGCATCGTTCCATTTGACGCTGGCGGGTGTCGGTCTGGAAAAGATCAACTCTAGCGTCTTGCGATGTTTGGCCTTCATGAGCTAGATGATACTATAAAATAGTATCGATATCAAGTATCGATTTATGCCGTGTCGTTGAATACCGAGTCTTTGCGGAACACTTATGCGGAACGTTGGGTTACAGCAACGTCGGTAAATGTCTTGAAACCCGCATGAAACCTTGGTGCGTCCAGCCGGAATCGAACCGGCACGATCTAAGATCGAGAGATTTTAAGTCTCTTGCGTCTACCAATTCCGC
>JBDTGB010000049.1:0-3810 GCA_039937635.1 Burkholderiaceae bacterium
CGATGGCGGTCATGATCGACGTGTCGGTGTTTAGCGCAATACCGGCCAGCGGCAGTCGATCGCGTTCGAAGCGGCCGACGAGTTCAGCGATGAAGTGCTGGGCGTCGGCGGCGGATCCGCCATTGCCGCATGCCAGAATTTTTCCGTTGTTGGCCAAAGCGGCGAACAACACATCGACGGCCGCAGCCAGCGGAACGGCCAGTTCTTTCGAGCTGGTTCTAAGCGTGTCGATCGCGTCTTCGAAGTGCGACGCCATATGAGCGGTCATGTCCATAACCATTATTATCTCATGCACAGTCCAAAAGGAATGTCAATGAACGTAACGCGGCGCTCGCATATTGTCAACGCATGGCGAACGCATGTTTAAGCCAGGCGAGGCCGCCTGGTTCGATGGTGACAACATCGAAGCGGCATGGCGGCGTCATTCCGTTAAAATAGCGTCGAGTCAGGCGCGGCAAAAAATAGCTCGCGGTTTTGATCAGGCGCAGTTGTTTGCCGCGGTTTACACTGGCGGCGGCTCCCCCGTAAAGGCGCGTGCGTCGACGCCTGACCTCGATAAAAGCAAGGATACCCCCATCACGGCAGACTAGATCGATTTCACCTGTCTTGCTGGACAAATTTTGGCCTAGTACGATTAGCCCGGCGGCTTCCAGGTGGCGGCGCGCCTGATCCTCGGATTGGTGTCCCAGACATTGCGTGGGGGACATCCGCGCCGCTCGCCTGATTGGGCGCTGCTGTTCGGGCAACGTGATGCGCCGCCGCCTTTTTTGCACCGCTTTTTTTTGTGCGGCGCGAGCCAGCTCGTACAGTTGCAGTTCTTCGCTGGTCATGAGTCCTCCCATTAACGTCTGGTTGCTAGTATGAGCGAAAAATCTGAATATGTGGATTCATCGTCGACATGGGATCGTCTCGTCGATCATGTTGGCGGGCAGTCATGGCCTGTTTCGACCTTGTACGTCGTGGCGACGCCGATTGGCAATTTGGGCGATTTAAGCTTGCGCGCATGGCAAACGCTGGCGCGTTGCGATGTGATTGCCGCCGAGGACACGCGTACCAGCCGCGCTTTGTTGGACTTCTGGGGTATTGCGACGCCGCTCATCGCCTCGCACCGCCATAACGAAGCGGGGGCGGCTCAGTCCATAGTGGCCCGCCTGGCCCGCGGGGAGCGGGTGGGGCTGATTTCCGATGCGGGGGCTCCGGCAGTCAGCGATCCTGGGGCCAGGGTGGTGCGCGCGGCGCGCGAAGCGGGCTATGGGGTGGTGGCCATACCTGGCGCGAGCGCCGTTATTACGGCATTGATGGCCAGCGGCGTCACATCGGACGAGAATCCGGCGTTTATATTTGCCGGCTTTATGCCCTCGCGTTCAGGCGCTCGGCAAAAGTGGCTGCGGCGTTGGTGCGTCATGCCGGCTCCGGTGGTGGTGTTCGAATCTCCGCATCGCCTGCTCGCCGCCATTAAAGATTTGGAGAGGGTTTGCGGCCCCGAACGCTTGCTGACGGTCGCGCGCGAGTTGACCAAGCGCTTCGAGCAGGTCGTTACGCTTCCGTTAAGCCAGGCAGCCGCGTGGCTGGGTGAAGACGCCAATCGGAGCCGGGGCGAATTTGTGCTGATCGTGCATCAGGACACCAGCCGCGCGATTTCCGACGATATCGATGCAAGCGCGTATCCGTTGCTCGATGCCCTGCTTGAGACGGTCAGCGTGCGCGATGCGGCGCGTATTGCGGCCAAGGTGACCGGTCTGCCGCGCGATACGCTCTATGCGCTGGCGCTGGAGCGTTCCCGGTAATTTTTGCTTAGCGGGTGGCTATGGTTGGATCCATGCCCGTGGCTTGTTTGATCAGCGCGGCGGCGTTTACGGCCGCAGTTCGGCTTGGGTAGGGGCCGATTTGCACCTTGTGCAAGTTATCGGCCGTTTGAACGCTGGCCTGCCGGGCTTCTATCTGGCCTATGTGTTGATTTAGCGTTTGGGCAAGACGCGCGGCGTTTTCCTCGCCGCTGAATGCGCCAAATTGCAGATATACGCCGCTGTCAATCACCCGCGTTGCGCGTGCGGGGCCAGTTGACCCCGCCGATTGCGTTCGCGCGCGGAAGGACGAGGAAGTCAGCAGGGCGGCGTCGCGTGCGACGCCCGTGTCGCGGAGGGAATCATCAGTGCCGGCGGAGTTGTCGTCGCCGACGGGCCTGTCGGACGGCGTATTTTGTATTGGGGCCAAGGCTTCGGGGGTTGTCGCGCTGGCGAGTCTGACCGAACTGGCTATGGGTGCGGCGGGAGACGTGGGTTTGACTGCTGCAATTTGAACGGCATTGTTTCGAATATCGTCGTTGGTGATGGCCTGAACGGTCACTTGCGCGCTGCCCTGGCCTAGAATACCCAGTTTCGCGGCGGCGACGTAAGACAAGTCAATGATTCGGTTGCTAAGGAATGGGCCGCGATCATTGATGCGGACAATGACCGATTTTCCTGTCGAGGTCCGGGTTATCCGGGCGTAACTGGGTATGGGCAGCGTCGGATGGGCCGCTGTCATGGCGTACATATTGTATGTTTCTCCATTGGCGGTCTTGTAGCCATGGAATTTCTTCCCATACCATGATGTGACGCCTGTTTGCTGGAAAGCGGCTTCATCGTTCGTGGGCACGTAGCGTTTGCCAAACACCACATAAGGCCTGCTGTTGGCCGGATTGTAGGTTTCGATGCGCGGCACGGCGTCGGGAATATTCTGGACGTCGGCGGGCAGGCTGCCGGGCCCGTCGTCTTTGTAATAGCCACCGCCGCCGCGCGTCCGGCTGGTTGTTGAGCAGCCGGCCAGAATGGTCAGGATGACGAGAATCAGAACGGCGGCGGTGGGGCGCGCGCGGTTCATTGGATGTCGTCGGGAGGCTGATTACGATGTCGTATCAGTATCGGCGAGTGATCGGAAAATCGTTTAGCCAATTGTTCGACGACATAGACCGAACGGTGTTGTCCACCGGTGCAGCCGATGGCAATCGTCAAATAGTTGCGGGTATCTTGCAAATACAAGGGTAGCCAGCGCCGGATGAATCCCGCGATATCGTCGATCATGGCCTGGACGCTGCCAAATTGAGCCAGCCATGTCGCTACGGGTTCGTCGCGTCCGGTCAAGGGCCGCAGCGTTCGGTCATAGTGCGGATTGGGAAGGCAGCGCACGTCGAAGACCAGATCGGCATCGTTGGGAACACCGCGTTTGTAGGCGAAAGATTCGAATGTCAGCACGACCGGCGCCTGGTCGGTCTGAATCAAATCGCGCATCCAGGCGCGTAATTGCCCCGGAGTCAGGTCGGAAGTGTCGATAACGTGTTCCTGGTCGCGCAATGGCGCCAGCAGCTCGCGTTCTGTATCGATACACTCCTGCAATGACGGGGATTTTCCGTCTTGGCGCAGTCGATCGGTAAGCGGATGGCGCCTTCGCGATTCCGAGTAGCGTTGCAGCAGGGTGTGATCGTTGGAATCAAGAAAAATAACCTTGAATGCAGTGCCTATGGATCGCAGACTGGTGATCAGATCAGGCACTCCGGCCAGTTCTCCGCGTGAGCGGGCATCAATGGCCACGGCGACGCGCTCAAGGCCGTCTTCCCGGGTGCTGGCGATAAAATCATGCAGAAACTGAACCGGCAGATTGTCGACGCAGGTGTATCCGACGTCTTCAAGGAAGCGCAGGGCCACGGATTTGCCCGATCCTGAAATTCCTGTAATTAGAACAATTTTGAGCATGACGATGCGATAGTTTAATAAGAGTCGTTGTTCTCGGGCGTTTGATCTTTATGGCTGCTTTCCATGATGGCAAGAGCCT
>JBDTGB010000050.1:0-5014 GCA_039937635.1 Burkholderiaceae bacterium
CGGATTCCGACTTGGCGGGGGTGCTTGGCGGTTTAACGACTGAATTATTAAGCCTGGAAGATTTACCCGACCCACAGGCCGAATGGGATGACGCATTGCGCCGCATTGAACTCGATGCCATCAAAGCTGAGCAATCGGCGCTCATCGAGGCGGGTTTGAAGGACGATATTTCGCGCAAGCGATATCAGGATTTGACGCGTCGAATAACGCTACTTGGTAGTGCGTCTTCACGCTAACTGCAGTAAACTAAAGAGCTTTCGCAGGGGCTCTGGCATATTAAAGGCCCGTGCGCCGTATTTGCGTAACAATGGTATTTAGATATGATTGCCCTCATCCCCTTGTAACTCTTGAGTCAAGGATTTTTTAATTTATGGGCCTCGTGTTTGGTGTCGGCGTTTTTCGCGAAATATGTTTGTCCTTTGCGGTAAGTAAGTTTTGCCCTGCAACACGCATTAGCATCACGGCTAAGCAAGCGGTGTTGCGCCTACGGAAGCGATTATGACCCAAGTTATTGGTAAGACCTCCTTGAAAGCTAAGAAAGAAGCGATAAAAAAGACCAGAGGAACCGCAGCGACTAAAAGTGTCGATAAAACAGCGGTCAAAGTGCGCGGCGCTGGCGCGGCCAAGACGGTTTCCGATGCTAAATCGACTGTGAAAAAGGTTTTGCCTAAAAAAGTTGCAGTCAAGAAATCGACTGGCGAAAAAACATCCGTCGAAAAAGAAACAAACAAGAAAGTAGCCGCCAAGGCAACAACCAAGACGCCCGCCGCGAAGAAAAGTGCGGGTTCGTCGGTTGCGGCGAAATCAGAAAAAGCGCTTAAACCGGCAAAAGCTCCTAAAGCGGCCGCACCGAAAGCCGACGGGACTGAAGTTAAGAAGGAAAAGAAGACAGCCGCCCGTGCGATCCCCAGTGGACGTCGTCCAGGCCGCCCCGCGAAAAACGCCAACAACGATCCCGGCCATTTTGGCGATGACGATGTTGAAGCCGAAGTTATCCCCGAACTCAAGCCTTTGCCGCGACGCGGCGGTAAACGCGCGAAGGCCGATAAAGACGTGCCCGCGCGCAATCAAATGACGCCCGAGGAACAAGAGGCGCGTCGGAATCGTTTGAAGGTGCTGATCAAACTCGGTAAAGACCGGGGCTACCTGACCTACGGGGAAATTAACGACCACCTGCCCGACGATCTGGTCGACGCCGAAGCGATCGATGGCATTATCAGCACGTTCAGCGACATGGGGATCTCTGTGTACGATCAGGCCCCGGACGCTGAAACTCTGTTAATGAGCGATAACGCCCCGGTCGCAACCAGCGACGACGATGTCGAAGACGAGGCCGAAGCCGCGCTGACGACGGTTGATTCGGATTTTGGGCGCACCACCGACCCGGTTCGCATGTATATGCGTGAAATGGGTACGGTCGAACTGCTGACTCGCGAAGGCGAGATCGAAATCGCCAAACGTATTGAAGACGGGCTCAAGCACATGGTCATGGCGATTGCCGCCTGCCCGACCACCGTGAACGAGATTCTGGCGCATATTCAACGCGTTCGCGACGGAGCCGCTCAAATTGACGAAGTGGTCGATGGCCTGGTGGACGCCAATGGCGAAGAATATGCCGGCGCGGGCGTTGCGGTTGACGACGACGAAAACGAAGATGGCCCAGCCGGTGGCATGAGCAGTCGGCAGTTGGAACATTTACGCACGACCGCGCTTAAAAAATTCGAAACTATTGCGGTATGGTTCGAGAAAATGCGCAAGGCCTTCGAAACTGAAGGCTACGAGGCGCTGAATTACACTCAGGCCCAAGAGGCTATCCTGAACGAGCTGATCGGGGTGCGTTTCACGGCCAAAATGGTCGAAAAATTGGCCGATACCTTGCGTGCCCAGGTGCGTGAAGTGCGCAAACTCGAGCGCGCTGTGTTGCACACGTGCGTGGATCGCGCCGGTATGCCCAGGTTGCACTTTATCAAGTCGTTTCCCGGCAACGAAACGAACCTCGAGTGGGTGCTTGGCGAAGTCGCCGGCGGACATGTCTATTCGGAAACGCTGGAACGCCAAGTCCCCGCAGTGCAAGAGCTTCAGCAAAAATTGATCGATCTGCAAGTCAGCGTTGTTCTGCCGTTGAAAGATCTTAAAGACGTCAACAAACGCATGGCCACCGGCGAAGCCAAGGCGCGCAAAGCCAAACGTGAAATGACTGAAGCCAACCTGCGTCTGGTGATTTCAATTGCCAAAAAGTACACCAACCGAGGTTTGCAGTTCCTGGATTTGAT
This sequence comes from Burkholderiaceae bacterium, assembly GCA_039937635.1. Taxonomy (GTDB): domain Bacteria; phylum Pseudomonadota; class Gammaproteobacteria; order Burkholderiales; family Burkholderiaceae_B; genus JBDTGB01. Next base: position 2,274 of record JBDTGB010000050.1, read on the forward strand.
TCAGGAAGGCAACATCGGCCTTATGAAGGCGGTGGATAAGTTCGAATATCGGCGCGGCTACAAGTTTTCCACTTATGCGACCTGGTGGATACGCCAAGCCATTACGCGTTCGATCGCGGATCAGGCCCGTACGATCCGGATTCCGGTTCACATGATTGAAACGATTAATAAGATGAATCGTATTAATCGCCAGATTCTGCAAGAAACCGGGGCCGAGCCCGACCCTGCCACTCTGGCGCAAAAAATGGATATGCCAGAAGATAAAGTCCGCAAGATCCTGAAAATTGCCAAGGAGCCCATTTCGATGGAAACGCCGATCGGCGACGACGACGATTCGCACTTGGGCGACTTTATCGAGGATACTGGCACCTTGTCGCCTTCCGAATGGGCCTTGCATGGGTCGATGCGCGATGTGGTCAAAGAAGTTCTCGATTCGCTTACGCCGCGCGAGGCTAAAGTGTTGCGCATGCGTTTCGGTATCGAAATGAGCACTGACCAGACGCTCGAAGAAGTGGGCAAGCAATTTGACGTAACGCGCGAACGCATCCGCCAGATCGAAGCCAAGGCGCTGCGCAAGCTGCGTCATCCCAGCCGGGCGGACAAGCTCAAAAGCTTTTTAGAAGGTCAGTAACGCAGGTTTTGCAGCATAGCCCCGGCTAAATTGGCCGGGGCTATGCTTTTTCTTATTTATGCAGTCAATGTAAAGAGAGGTTTTGTGAATCAGCCATTGCAGATCGCCGTTATCGTTGGCAGCCTTCGAAAGGGTTCTATTAATCGCAAGGTCGCGCGCACGTTGATCGCGCTGGCTCCCGCATCGCTGGCCCCCGAGATCCTCGAGATCGGTCATCTGCCTCTTTACAATCAGGATTACGACGCGGATTCGCCGGCGGTTTACACTGAGTTTCGTCGCAGAATCACCGCTGCCGATGCGGTGCTGTTTGTCACCCCCGAACATAACCGGTCAGTTCCTGCCGCCATGAAGAATGCGCTGGATATTGGCTCGCGCCCATCCGGGAAAAGCGTATGGGACAAGAAGCCAGGCGCGGTCATTAGCGCGTCGCCTTCGCTACAGGGCGGTTTTGGGGCCAATCATCATTTGCGGCAATCGCTGGCGTGCTTGAATGTGTTTTGCATGCAGCAGCCCGAAGCGTATTTAAGCCGCGCCAATTTACTCTTTAACGAAGCGGGTCAGGTTTCCGAGCCGGGGCGCGATTTACTGCAAAATTTTATTAATAATTACGCATTGTGGGTTAGCCGGTTCCAACCGCGGTAGTCAACCGCTTTTGGTCGAAACCGCTTATTATTCATCAAAGGTAGACAGCGGGATCCCTTTGGATTTGCTAATTTTATGAATAATACGCCAGGCGACGCACTACTGACCGTTAGCGATTTGACAGTCGAATTTCCCACGGCGCGCGGAATGTTTCGCGCAGTAGACCGGCTGGGCTTTGGGGTCAAGCCGGGCAAAACTTTGGCGATTGTCGGGGAATCGGGTTCGGGCAAGTCGGTGACGTCCATGGCGTTGATGCGGTTACTTGACTACACATCCGGCCGGATTGTGTCGGGACAGATGGCGTTCCAATCCGATTCTGGCCTAGTCGATTTGGCCAGGGCCGGCGACGACGCCATGCGTAAACTTCGTGGCAACGAGATATCCATGATTTTCCAGGAGCCCATGTCTTCGCTGGACCCGGTGTTCACGGTGGGTTCGCAAATCATGGAAACCCTAATTTTGCATCGGCAATTGTCGCGCGGTCAGGCTCGCACGCAGGCGCAGGCTATTTTGGAGCGGGTGCGCATGCCTGATGCCCGGCGAATGCTGGACCAGTATCCGCATCAATTGTCGGGCGGCATGCGTCAGCGTGTCATGATCGCGATGGCCCTGGCATGCAGGCCCAAGTTATTGATTGCTGACGAGCCCACGACAGCGCTGGATGTGACCATTCAGGCGCAAATTTTAAATCTGATGCGCGAGTTGCAGCGCGATATGGGCACAGCGATCATTTTCATTACGCACGATATGGGGGTCGTGGCGGAAATCGCGGATGATGTGGTTGTGATGTGGAAAGGCCGCAAGGTGGAAGAGGGCTCGGTCGAGTCCATTTTCGCCCGACCTCGGGAACCATATACGCAGACGCTATTGGCGGCGGTGCCCCGCTTGGGTCAAATGACCGGTCAGCCGTTCCCGAAACGGACTCCCGTTGTGCAGCTGCTCGAGGACGGCACGGTGCAATCGGTTGGCAGCGAACGCGTGCAAGATACAGCCAATTACACGGCGCCTGTACTGCAGGCCAGGAATCTGTCGACTCGTTTTGACGTCGCGCACGATTTTTTCGGCCGAACGACATATCGGGTTCATGCGGTGGAACACATCAGCTTTAGCCTGTATCCGGGCGAAACTTTGGCGCTGGTGGGTGAATCGGGTAGCGGAAAGTCCACCGTGGGCAAATCCATTCAGCAATTGGTCGATGCCACCGAGGGTTCCATTCTGTTTAACGGCGAAGACATATTCAAAATGTCGGCGAGGCGAAGGCGTGACTTAAAGCGCGAGATTCAATACGTTTTTCAAGATCCGTTTGCGTCGCTCGATCCACGCAAGACCGTTGAATTCAGCATTGCCGAGCCGATTGTCACGCACCGCATTTTGCGCGATCGGGACGCCATCAAGGCGCGGGTCGCGCAATTGCTCGAAGACGTCGGCATGAAGCCCGAGCACGCGTCGCGATTCCCTCATGAATTTT
>JBDTGB010000051.1:0-4719 GCA_039937635.1 Burkholderiaceae bacterium
ATATACCCATTTTTTTTAATCGTGGGTCTTATTCGTCGCCAGCCTGCGCCTTAATCACCCTGACGCACCCATCTGGTCAGACCAGTTGACGATAATACACAGGCTTAATTCGACTGTCAATACTCCCGGCATGCATCGCCGCGGCGTAGTTCCGCCGAGAACATTACGCCTCTATACTTAGTACAACTTTCACGAACACGACTCATGAATGGCATCGCGCATCCCGACGCTACAGCGTTTCTTTTACAGCCATTATTTTTTCGGCGGCGTACGCCACACCGTCGGCATATTCGTTCCTGTCCTTGTACTGGGTGGTCTGCTCAGCCAGTACCATCTGGGCATAATTGCCGCAATGGGCGCCCTGTCGGTAGCGATCATCGACCAACCGGGAGGCCCAAGACGCTATCGCACCAACGAAATGCTGGCCGGCATCGTGTTGGGTACGCTCACGGTCGCTGTTACGGCGCTTGCCTCGTCGCATTCGTTTCTGATCTGGCTGTCAGTGCCGGCTCTTTGTTTTCTTTTATCCATTCTGACCGTATTCGGCAAACGCGGCGGCGTCATTGGATTTGCCTGCTTGTTGCTGATGACATTGACCATGCGCACACCGCTGGGACCCGACGAAGTCATCACATCCATCGTCTATTCACTAATGGGTGGGTTATTTTATTTTTCATTCAGTTTCCTGCTTAGCCGCGCCCTTTGGCATCGACAATTACAGCAAACCCTATCGGTCGCTCTATTCGCGACCGCCGATTACATTATGGCGCGATCCCGGTTCTACGACATGGAAACCGACTTGGAGGCCGATTACCGGGAATTAATCCGAACGCAATCGACCATGATCGACATGCATCAGGCCGCCCGCGACATGGTGCTGCGCGAACTACCGAAAGGGCACGGACACAACGACCATAAACGGATTGTCATACTTAATTTATTTCTGGGAATGGTCGATCTGCTGGATAGCCTCGTCGCCACTCACACCGACTACACCACCTTGCGGCGCGAATTGCCCGATAGCGACGCGCTTATTTTCGCCCGCGACGCGCTTTACAAACTGGCGGTCAGCGTCAGCCGCATCGCGCTGGATATTTCGCGCAACAAGCAAAGCAAAGAACGCAGCAGCGTTAAAGCCGAACTGCACGCCATCGAATACGAACTGGAGCGCTACAAAAAATGCGGCTTTAATCAAGAGCAGCCCGAAGTCTATGCCTTGCTGGTTCAAGTGTTGCGGCGCCTTCGCAATGCGACGCGCGTCGTGAACAGCATGGCCGATCAAACGCTACGATCGAACGCACGCCTATCCGCCGACCAGCGCCTGGATAAATCCATAACCCGTTTCCTGACGCGCAACGAACTGCGCGTGGGAATGCTGACCAGCAACCTGCGAATGAATTCTTCGCACTTTCGCTACGCCTTGCGCGTGGCCATCGCCGCACTGATTGGCATGACGGTCACAGCCGTCATGGACCAGTTCGTAGCAAACGAAGGCATGCCGCCTTCGATAAGCGCACACGGCTACTGGATAATCCTGACGATTATTATCGTTATGAAACCCGGCTTTGCACTGACCCGGCAGCGCAACGGCTGGCGTCTTACCGGAACACTGATTGGCTGCGGCCTGACTTTCGTCGTGTTCAACCTGACCGGCAACGTCAATATCTATCTGGCGGTCTTGGTGGCGGCGTGCATACTGGGGAACAGTCTGGTGCAACTGAACTACATGCTGGCCGCCATCTTCAACACCGTTTTTGTGCTGCTGGGATTCCATTTTCTAACCCCCGGCGTTCAATTCGTCATTAGCGAACGCCTGGTGGATACGATCATCGGTTGCAGCGTGGCACTGCTGTGCAGCTACATTCTGCCATGGTGGGAACATGGCTTTATGGCGTCGCTATCGCAAGCCGCCAAAACAGCGAACCAGGATTACCTGAAAGCAGGGCTGCGCTACGCAACGATAAGCCGCGCCCAACGAAGCGAGCAAGATCTACTGCCCGCCGATCAGATAAAGCTTGATTCCGAGCAGGCCGAAGCCGAGCTCGCCTGGCGCGTGGCGCGCCAAAGAGTCCATATCGCCTTCAGTAATTTTGCAGCCGCCTTTTACCGCATGATGGACGAGCCCGTCGCGCGCCAGGAAAACGTGCCTGAGCTGAATCATTTATTAATACAGAATCACGTACTTGCATCGCAAATCAGCGCCGCGATCCCGCTTTTAGCCGCGCTGCCCGCTGTACCCGCCGGAATACGACAAGCGCTTGATTCCATCAGCGATCTGCTCGATGATAAAGACGCAACGCCGCCCGTATCGATCGAAACCGACGGCGAATTGGCGACTCTGGCCTACCCTCTGCGGCAAATGATCAAGGCTGCACAATTGATTCGACAAGAAATGCGCGGGTTGGCCGCGCCAACGCCCTCGGCCAACCCGAGCCAGGCGCCAGCCACGGCTGCGCCTTGAAATTAACCGCGCTTAAACACCAGCCTGCTGCCAGTCGACTCGCCCGCGTCAAACGCATACCCGTCGCTGGAGAATGCTTCCAGCCCCGCAACGTCGCTGATTCTTTTTTCAATCACGAAACGCGCCATCAAGCCACGCGCCTTCTTGGCGTGAAAACTAATTACTTTCCACTTCCCGTTCTTGAAGTCCTGAAAAACGCATTGCACCACGGGAGCCTTCAGCACATTTAAATCGACCGACTTGAAATATTCTTCAGACGCCAGGTTCAGCACCAATGGCTTGCGTTTTTTCTGTAACCGATCATTCAAATAATCGGCCATCGCGGAGCCCCAATAGCTGTATAGCGTATGACCTTTATGCGTCGCCAGCCTAGTTCCCATTTCCAACCGATACGGCTGTATCAGATCGAGCGGACGCAACACGCCGTACAGTCCGCTTAAAATAACCACGTGATCCTGAGCCCACGTCAGTTGCGCGTCCGACAAACTGGCCGCGTCCAGGCCCTGATAGACGTCGCCATTAAACGCCAAGGCCGCCTGACGCGAGTTGGTTCGATTGAAGTGCGGCGTCCAACTTGCATAGCGCCCCGCATTCAGCAACGCCAGCTTGTCGCTTACGCCCATCAGAGCCGCTACCTGAGACACCGGTTTTTTTTTCAAGATATCAATCAAATTCGACGCGGACTTTACAAACAAAGGTTCCGTATGCAACGGCGTTCGCACCGGCGAGTCGTAATCCAGTTTTTTCGCCGGCGACAGCAACAACAACATGTGATTGATCCTTTAACGCGCCGTCCAGCCGCCATCCAGGGAAAGCGTTGTGCCGGTCATCTGATCGGCGGCCTCTGAGGTCAGGAACACCGCGGCTCCCGCCAATTGATCCGTCGTGACGAACTGCAAAGAAGGCTGCTTTTCAGTCAGCATCTCTTTAGCCGCTGCATCGACGCTGATGTTGTGTTCTTTAGCCAGCGCTTGAATCTGCTTTTCAACCAGCGGGGTTCTAACCCAGCCCGGGCAAATGGCATTGCAGGTGACCCCATTGCCGGCATTTTCCAGCGCGGTCACCTTGGTCAATCCAACCACGCCATGCTTGGCAGCGACATAAGCGCACTTGTTAACCGACGCCACCAGGCCATGAGCCGATGCAATATTAATGATGCGGCCCCAGCCCTGCTTCTTCATGTACGGCAAAGCGGCCGCCGTGCCATGGAAAACGGCGGAAAGGTTTAGCGCAATAATCGCGTCCCATCGTTCAACCGGAAAATCCTCGATCAGATCCGTATGCTGAATACCGGCGTTATTAACCAGAACATCGATGCCGCCCAATTTCGTGACCGCCGCGTCGATGAACTCGCGCGTGGCGCCCGACTTCATTAGATCGGCATTAATGAAATACGCTTTAACCTTGAATTCCTTTTCGATACCGAGGCGTTCTTTCTCGATGGCGGCCGGGTCGCCAAAACCATTGATCACCACATTGGCGCCCTGGGCCGCCAATCCGCGGGCAATCGCCAAGCCAATGCCACTGGTGGAACCAGTAATTACCGCCCGTTTGTCTTTAAGCATATTGTTCCTTTTTTTAACGTTCGCAAAACTCGTCAGAATCACAGTGGCTAGTGTAACGCCCGCGCACACGTCAATGGGCCTGAACCGGAGTCCACACTACTCGCAAGCGCCATTGATACGGCCCGCCATGCATGTTTCTAATTTACTTGTTAGAATGGCGAGCTTCAGTTTCACGCGTATTAACTTGGCGAATCATAGTCGGGTTCAAGATGCGTTGAACGAAGATCGGACCGATAACATCATCGTCCGACGAAGATGACCAGGACAGGTGGCAGAGTGGTCGAATGCGCTGGACTCGAAATCCAGTGTACGTTTAGGCGTACCGTCTGAAAGCCCGCATAAACAGAGGCTTTCAAGAAGTCCGGACCAAGCCCAGAATTCCTTCGCGCCAGCACGGTGACAATATCCTGATAAAGGGACGTTGTTATGGCTTCAATCATCTTTAGAAACAGGCGGTACTCCGCCCGTGTGCGCATCAAGGGCCAGCCTGCCGTTAGTCAAACTTTTCACGACAGAAAGCAGGCGCTTGTCTGGAGTGCTGAAACAGAAGACGCCATCCGGCGCGGCATTTATGAGTTTGACACAGTCATCATTCCGACACTCGCAGCCGCCCTTGCCACGTATAAGCAGACAGTAACTGTCAAAAAACGAGGGGCGGGCGTCGAAGCCTATGTCATTAACGTATGGCTTACA
>JBDTGB010000052.1:0-4768 GCA_039937635.1 Burkholderiaceae bacterium
TGCAAATGCAATAGCGGCGGCGCGCAAAACAACGCTTGCGTGGGTGAAACGATTTTGGCGCGGCGTGTTTGTGCAGCCTGATTGCGGCGGCGTAACTGAAGCAACGATAAACATAACAAATATCCATTAATTAAGGCAATAGGCATTCTACGCATTAATCGCCCGGGTCGTAAAACCTTATTTGCCTGGTAACGAGGGGCATGGCTATGCGGCCTGATTTTCTGCTTGATATAAGCGGTTTCGATATGAGCGGTTTCGCAGTGGCGTGGACAGTCGTTGTTGTCGGCGCATCGCTGGGTGCGCTGTTGGGTGGCTGGTGCGTGAGCTTTGCCAGCCGGTACAGCCGTCTGCTGCTCACTATTTTCAACCCGGGCGATTGTACTGCCGCGCCGAGCTTGCCTGACGACTATCAATCATTGATCGGCGCAAGCGGCCTGTTGCGGTCCGTGTTGCCGGGCCAGGCATGGCGAAATCGTCCGCCCGTTTTGATTCGATGCTGTGCCGCGGTGCTTATGGCCATATGTGTGCTGGTGTTTGAGCGCAGGCATGGCATTTCGCTGGTTTTTGCGGGGTTAGTCGCAGCGTCGGCCATTTTACTTGTGTTGGCCCTGGTGGATGCGGCAACCAAGCTATTGCCCGACGCATTGACGTTCCCCTTATTGTGGCTGGGTCTGGCGTGCGCGTGGGTGCGCGGACCTCTCTTTTTGTACGAGTCGGTTGCGGGCGTTATGGCGGGATACGGTTTCTTGTGGCTTTTGTTCTGGCTTTATTGGCGCATTAGAAAACGTCAGGGAATGGGACAGGGCGACTTTAAGTTGCTGGCCGCTCTGGGAGCGTGGGTTGGGCTAGAGCGTCTGCCCTATGTTTTATTGGCGGCTTGCCTGCTTGGGGTTTTATTTGCGTGCCTGCGTCAGAAAAGGTTGAATTTGTCGGCTTCCTACCCATTTGGTCCATTTTTGGCGATAAGCGGCATGGGTGTCCTATTAACGTGTCCTGAGGTACATTCCTACTTTTGGCCGTGAAGATTAACGACACATGTATAAAATTGGGTTGACCGGCGGGATCGGGTCGGGAAAAAGTCAGGTCGCCGGTCTTTTTAAAGAATGGGGCGCGGCGATCATTGATACTGACGTTATTGCCCACGACCTTACCCAGCCGGGCGGGGCGGCCATTGACCCCATACGACGGGTTTTCGGCCCCGAAATGATTGCCGATGACGGCTCGCTTGATCGCGAACTTATGCGCGAACTTGTGTTCGCGAACCCGGCGGCGCGTGGTCAGCTTGAAGCGATTATTCACCCTATGATACAAGTCGAGACAGAGCGTCATGCAGATCATGCACGGGGGTGTTATCTTGTTTTTGTGATTCCGCTGCTGGTTGAATCGGGACGCTGGCGTGAACGGGTGGATCGGGTTTGCGTTGTTGATTGCGATCCTGAAACCCAAAGGGTCCGCGTTCAGGCGCGCAGTGGGCTGACGCTCGAGGCTATTGCGCGTATTATATCAACGCAAGCTTCGCGCGAAGCCCGGCTGGCTGTAGCTGACGACGTTGTGCTTAACGATGCGCAAACCACGCTCAGCCAACTTGCTCAACGCGCCCGGGCGCTGCATGATGTCTGGGTTGCCCAGGCTGCGCGTATCGTTAGTTAAAGTTTACCGGTGGTTCTTGCCGGCTCTTAAAAAGGTTTATGGCCACGTGGTTCTTTACGAATATCCGTGCAATGAACGCGTCAGGGCTCTGCTTAGGGTCGAGCACTTGTTCGACCGACTGTTTTTTTTCGCCAAAGGCGAAGATGTGCATCTTCAGCAGATAACGGTCGCGACTTTGTTCGATCTGCTCGACATTTGCGATCGGACGGATCTTCGTGGAGCCGTGCTGCAAGATCTGGAGCGCCAACGCGGCGCGCTAAGCGCATTGCGCCAGCATCCCAGTGTCGATGTTCGCACGCTTGAAGCCATGCTCCTGGAAATACAAAGCGCGACAACCGAACTTTCGGCCCAGGGCCGAATAGGGCAAGTCTTGCGCGATAACGAATGGCTGGCCAGCTTGCGCGGGCGCATCGCGGTGCCGGGCGGAACCTCCCAGGTTGACATGCCTTCTTATTTCGCCTGGCAGATCAAGCCCTTGGCAACGCGCCTGCATGACATGCAGCAGTGGATACTTCCCTTTTTGCCCTTGTACAGGGGGCTTGCCCTGATTTTGCGCCTGTTGCGCAAATCCAGCGACGAAGTCAGCGCGGAAGCCAAGCAGGGCGCGTATCAGGAAATGCTTAGCGGCAAAACGTTTCAATTATTGCGCGTGTGGGTCGACCCTGGCCAGGGCGTATTTCCTGAAATGAGCGCGAATAAGTATGTAATATGGGTTCGTTTTGCGACGCAAGACCATGAACTCAAACCGCAACCCGTCACGCGCGACATCCCGTTTAAACTGGCCCGTTGCAACGTCTGAACCCGCATAATTAGTTGTTCCGTTTGGTTTCAAGCGCGGAATTTCTGTGTCCGCCGTTGCGCTAATCAGCGAGAATAGCGGCATTGCTTTATTTCCCCGAAGGAGAGCTGTGCATGTCGGATTCAAGCGCCGAATTCAATCGACCTCGTCGCGCCCGTATTTGGACTTGGGTTCTTGTTATTGTGGTTCTGTTGGCTGTTGGCTACTGGCTGATCGGCCGGAAAGGCAGCGTGAAGCAGCGCGCTACGAACTCGGCCCGGGCGGCCGCAATGGCTTCGGCGGCCGTGCCGGTGAAGATAGCCACCGTCGTGAACGGCCGCATCAACGTGACACTCAAAACCATCGGAACGGTGACGGCGTTCAATACCGTTACGGTGCAAAGCCGCGTCGCGGGCCCACTGCAGAAAGTCGCCTTTATCGATGGTCAGAAGGTTAACCAGGGCGATCTTCTGGCGCGGATAGACCCAAGCACTTATCAGGTGCAGCTTGAGCAGGCCCAGGGCACGCAGAAACAAAATCAGGCTCAGTTGCGTAACGCTCAGCGCGACTTGCAGCGTTATCAATTGTTGTTCAAGCAGAACTCGATTGCCAAACAGCAGGTCGATGCCCAGGCGGCGCTGGTGCAGCAGTTTCTGGGCACAGAAAAAAGCGATCAGGCGGCTGTTGACAGCGCCAAACTGCAGCTTGATTTCACCCGGATCACCGCGCCCATTTCGGGACGATTGGGCTTGCGCATGGTGGATCAGGGCAATTTGATTTCGACCACGAGCACCTCGGGGCTGGTTGTGATCACGCAGACGCAGCCTATTTCGGTGATATTTACCCTGCCGCAATCGCAGTTGCCCGATGTTCTGGCGCAAAGGACGGCAGGCACTCAGCTTGCGGTCGATTTATACGATCGCGACGATCACAACAAGATCGCCTCGGGTGAATTGATGGCAATCGATAATCAGATCGATGTGACCACCGGCACGGTGAAGCTGAAAGCGCGTTTTGCCAACGAAGATGAATCGCTTTTTCCCAACCAATTCGTCAATGTGCATTTGCACGTCAGCAGCAACGATGCGGCCCTGTTGGCGCCCACGATGGCCGTTCAACAGGGCTCGATCGGGTCTTTTGTGTATCTGGTCAACCAGGACGACAAGGTGCATGTCCAGCCTGTGGTGACCGGTACGGTGGACGGCCAGAATGTCGGGATCAAGTCGGGGTTGAGCGCGGGCCAGCGCGTGGTGATTGAAGGTGTGGATCGCTTGCGTGAAGGCGCGACGGTCAGTGTCGTCTCACCCACCCCCGTGGCCGCGCCGCCTTCTGCTTCCGCGCCCCCTGCCTCGGTGAGCCATCCGGCGCACTAGGCGTATTCCGTGAACTTGTCTCGCCTCTTTATTCTTCGACCAGTTGCCACCACCCTTGCGATGGTGGCGCTGTTCATTGCTGGCTTGCTGGCGTATCGGCTGTTGCCCGTGTCGGCCTTGCCTGAAGTTGATTACCCGACTATCCAGGTCGTGACCTTGTACCCCGGCGCGAGTCCCGAAGTCATGACTGCGCTGGTTACCTCGCCGCTGGAACGCCAGTTCGGGCAAATGCCTGGTTTAACCCAGATGTCCTCGTCGAGCTCGGGTGGTTCGTCGATGATAACCTTGCAGTTCGGGCTTAATCTGGCCATGGACGTGGCCGAGCAGGAAGTACAGGCGGCGATTAATGCGGCATCCAATTTATTGCCCACCGATTTGCCCACGCCTCCGTTATACAACAAAGTCAATCCAGCCGATACGCCGGTCATCAGCCTGGCGATTACTTCGCCCACGCTGCCCTTGTACCAGGTCCGCGACCTGATCGACGTTCGGGTCGCACAAAAACTGTCGCAAATATCCGGAGTAGGCCTGGTGAGCATCGCAGGCGGCCAGCGTCCCGCTGTCCGTGTCCAGGTCAACCCCCAGGCGCTGGCCGCCCACAATCTGACCATGTCCAACGTGCGCACGACCATCGTCGCCGCAAACGTCAATCAGCCCAAGGGAAATCTGGATGGGCCGCAGCGCGCCACCACGATTAACGCGAATGATCAATTGAGTTCGGTGCGGGATTATGACCAGTTGATTCTGGCCTACGAAAAGGGCGCGCCTCTGCGTCTGGGCGATGTCGCCCAGACCCGTCAAGATGCGGAAAACATTCGCCAGGCGGCATGGATAGGGCGAACGCCCGCCGTCTTGCTTAACATTCAGCGTCAGCCTTCGGCCAACGTGATTGACGTGGTCGACCGCGTCAAAGCGCTTTTGCCTTCGCTAAGACAGTCTTTGCCTGTGGGGGTTGATATTGCCGTCG
>JBDTGB010000053.1:0-4538 GCA_039937635.1 Burkholderiaceae bacterium
ATGGATGGGGCATCCCGAGCGCATGGAGGGGCGGCTGGTTCCGGCGCAAGGGTTTGAACTGGCGCCCATGCGCTTTTCAGGCGTGCGCGGCAAAGGCCTGATGGCCTTGCTGAAATTGCCTTTCACGTTGGGGCGCGCGTGCTGCCAGGCTTTGAAATGCTTCAAAAAAACCAGGCCCGATGTGGTGCTCGGGATGGGCGGTTACCCGGCATTTCCGGGCGGGCTGATGGCCGCGCTGCGCCGCATCCCTCTTGTGATTCATGAACAGAACGCGGTTGCTGGAAGCGCCAATCGTCTATTGGCTAAAGTGGCGAAAAAAGTGCTGGTGGGTTTTCCGGGCGCATTGCCCGGCGCTGTTATGGTGGGAAACCCCGTCAGGCGCGAATTGGCTCAGATTGCTCCAGCGGCGCAACGCTACGCCGCTCGGCAGGGATCACTGCATATGCTGGTTATTGGCGGAAGCCTTGGCGCGCATATCTTGAATACGGTGGTGCCTCAAGCCCTGGCGCAATTGGCTTCCGATGATCGCCCGGTGGTGGTGCATCAGGCTGGCGAACAGCATTTGACGAGCCTGCGGGCCGCCTATGCCGCTGCGGGCGTTCAGGCGCAATGCCACGCGTTCATCGACGACATGGCCGGCGTGCTGGCCGATGCCGATTTATTGATTTGTCGAGCGGGCGCCATGACGGTGGCGGAAGTCGCCGCAGTGGGCGTGGCGGCGTTGTTTGTTCCGCTGCCGCATGCGATTGATGATCATCAGACCGTTAATGCGCATTATTTAAGCGATTGTCAGGGTGCCTGGCAGCAGGCTCAGTCGGAATTTTCGGGGCCGTGGTTGGCGCGGTGGCTGCTTCAGCGCACGCGCGCAGAGCTTGCCGCCATAGCGCAGCATGCGCACGAGCACGCACGTTTAAGCGCGGCACAACAGATTGCCGACGCGTGTGAACAAGTATCGGGGAGGGCGGCGTGAAACACCGTATTCATAGCATCCATTTCGTGGGAATCGGCGGGTCGGGCATGAGCGGCATTGCCGAGGTGTTGTTAAACCTTGGCTACGCCATCAGCGGGTCGGATATTCAGGAATCCGCAGTGACCCGCAGGCTCGCGAGCCTTGGGGCGCGGGTCACCATCGGTCACCATCCCGAAAACATCAAGGGCGTGGGCGCGATAGTGACCTCGAGCGCGGTCGCGGACGATAATTCCGAAGTGCGCGCCGCGCGCGCCGCGCATATTCCCGTTGTGCCGCGCGCCTTGATGCTGACCGAATTAATGCGCCTGAAGCGCGGCATTGCCGTGGCCGGAACGCACGGCAAGACAACGACGACCAGCCTGGTGGCCAGTGTCCTGGCGGCTGGCGGCCTGGACCCCACTTTCGTTATCGGCGGCCGGTTGAATTCCGCCGGCGCCAATGCGCGTCTGGGTCAAGGCGAATTTATCGTGGTCGAGGCCGATGAGTCGGACGCGTCGTTTTTGAATTTGCTGCCCGTCATGGCGATCATTACCAATATCGATGGGGACCACATGGGAACGTACGGGCACGATCCCGCCCGTTTGAAAAGCGCTTTTATCGAATTCACCCATCGTTTGCCGTTTTACGGCAGTGCCATCGTATGCAACGACGATGCCAATGTGCGCGAAATTATTCCTTTTGTGTCGCGTCCAGTGACCACCTACGGGATGGGAGCCGACGCCCAGGTGCGGGCGGTTAATGTTCAGGTTGACGGCACGTCGATGAGCTTTGACGTCGAGCGTCGCGGCGCGTCGGGCGCTTTGCCGTCAATGTCGATTCACCTGAATCTGCCTGGCCGCCACAACGTGCTCAATGCCCTGGCTTCGATCGCGGTGGCCACTGAATTGGGCGTGCCCGATCAGGCGATAGCCCAGGCTTTAGCGGCCTTTAAAGGGGTGGGCCGGCGGTTTACCCAGATGGGGGACTTTGCTGTCTCGGATCAGCATGGTGGCGGCACGTTTACCCTGGTCGACGATTATGGCCATCACCCGGTCGAAATGGCGGCCACGCTGGCGGCCGCGCGTGGCGCATGGCCCGATCGTCGTATCGTGTTGGTGTTTCAACCCCATCGTTACACGCGGACGCGCGACTGTTTCGAGGATTTCGTCAGTGTTCTGGGCTCGGCCGATGCGGTTTTACTCACGGATGTATATGCCGCCGGCGAACCGCCCCTGGTGGCGGCGGACGGACGGGCGCTTGCTCGCGCGCTGCGCGTTGCTGGAAAGGTTGAGCCTTTGTTCGTGCAGGACGTAGCCGACCTGCCGCAGGCCATTCTGGATTTTGTGCATGGCGGCGATGTGGTGCTGGTAATGGGCGCGGGATCGATCGGCCGTGTCGCGGCGCGGCTTGGAGAGTTGGCATGACGAAAAATTTCGGGCGCGTGGGTGTGTTGTACGGCGGCCGGTCAGCGGAACGTCAAGTGTCGCTCATGTCGGGCGCCGGCGTACACGAGGCCTTGTGTCGCGCTGGGGTCGACGCGCATTTGTTCGACACGGGCAAGCACACTTTAATTGACTTGATTAATGCCGGTTTCGACCGTGTCTTTATCGCTTTGCATGGACGCCATGGCGAAGACGGAACCCTGCAAGGAGCGTTGGAGCTGATTCAATTGCCCTACACGGGCAGCGGTACTTTGGCGTCAAGCCTGGCCATGGATAAGGTAATGACCAAGAAGGTGTGGTTTGAACAAGATCTGCCCACGCCTGGTTTCACGCTATTGCTTACCGACGCCGATTTGGATCATGCCGCTGATGATTTGGGTTTGCCTTTGATTCTGAAGCCTCCCTCTGAAGGTTCAACGCTGGGAGTGACCAAGGTTACGGACAGGGCCCAGTTAAAGGACGCGTATCAATTGGCTATCCAATACGATGACACGGTCTTGGCGGAAAAGTTTGTCGAAGGCCGCGAGATCACCGTGGCGTTGCTGGGCAAAGGGAAAACGGCGAGGGCATTGCCGATTATAGAAATCGTCGCACCCGATGGAAATTACGATTACGAGCACAAATATGTTTCCAACGACACTCAGTATATTTGCCCGGCGCACCTCGATACCCGTTTGACTCAGCACATCCTGCAGTTGGCCGAGCGGGCTTATAACGCGCTGGGATGCGAAGGATGGGGGCGTGCCGATTTCATGCTTGATGCGCAAGATCGGCCTTGGCTGCTGGAAATCAATACCTCGCCCGGCATGACAGGTCATTCATTGGTTCCCATGGCGGCCAAGGCCGCTGGCATGAGCTATATGGATTTATGCGTTGAGATTTTGACTAGCGCCTCGTGCAAGGTTCAGGCGCCGTCGGAATTGGATCCCAAGGAGCGAATTTAATCGTGTTTAACGATGCTCGCCTGACTAACTTTATCGCAAACATGCTGGCTTTGCTGGCAGTGCTTGCCATGGTCGCGGGTGTTGTTATCTGGGTGGCGCAACGTCCTTATTTTGCCATTGCTCAAATTCAGATAGAGCCGATGCGATCCGGCTCATTGAACTATGTTTCGGCAACGAGTGTTCAGGCCACCATAGCGGGCCGACTGATTGGCAATTTCTTCTTTGTCAAGCTCGATAGTGCGCGGCAGTTGATTGAAACTGTGCCGTGGGTCCGTCATGCCCGCATTCGGCGCGTCTGGCCAAACACCTTGCGGGTCCAGATTGAAGAACAGCAACCGTTGGCGCTGTGGAACGAGAATCAAATGATCAACTCCTGGGGTGAGGTCTTTAGCGCGAACCAAGGAGAGTTGCCCGACGATCTTGAACTGCCGCATCTGAACGGGCCGGCCAATTCCGAGCGCCTGGTAGTGCAGCGGTATGCCGAATTGGCGCGCTGGTTTGCTCCGTTGGCCTTAAGCGTTGCAAATATCACGTTGAGTCCCCGCTATGCCTGGGAGGTCGAACTATCGGATGGCGTGCGTCTGAACCTTGGGCGCGATCCCGCCGCCGATGTGGCTGACCCGCACGGCCGTTCCGGTGCCTTGCCATTTGCCGCGCGAATCGAACGTTTTGTACAAGAATGGCCGATATTGGCGCGCCGCCTTGGCGGACGCGCAATTAGCAGTGCCGATTTACGCTATTCCAACGGGTTTGCGATTACGTTGGCCCCTGTTACTACCACACCTTCTAAATAGAAAAATTATGACCCGTGACATCAAGGATCTGATTGTTGCTCTCGACATCGGCACCAGCAAAGTGGTGGCGGTGGTGGCCGAAATATTGCCGGAGGGCCGCTTCGAAGTGCTGGGCCTGGGTCAGCATGAATCCCGCGGCATGCGAAAAGGCGTTGTGGTCAATATCGAAGCAACCGTGAATTCGATTCAGCGCGCGCTCGAAGAGGCCGAGTTGATGGCTGATTGCAAAATTCGCGAAGTCTACACAGGGATTGCGGGCAGTCACATCACCAGCTTTAACTCCAGTGGCATGGTTGCGGTTAAAGATAAGGAGGTGACCGCCACCGATGTGGCTCGCGTGATTGAAACGGCCAAGGCGGTGACTATTCCCACCGATCAGCAGGTGCTGCACGTGCTGACGCAAGAATTT
>JBDTGB010000054.1:0-3851 GCA_039937635.1 Burkholderiaceae bacterium
TTTTGACACAGTCGTATGGCATGCTTGCAATGACTTCATTGATGGCATTTATCGAGGTGCACAGTGGCTACCATCACCATTCGGAACCTGGACGATGATTTGAAGGCGTCTCTCCGCGTCAAAGCGGCCAATCACGGTCACTCCATGGAGGAAGAGCAGCGCCTGATCCTACGACGCGCCCTTGCCTCATCCCTCGGAAATCGTGGGCTAGGCACTCGGATACGGGCGCGTTTTGCGGACAGTGGCGGCGTTGAACTGAACTTGCCCGAACGGGACGAAAAAGCACGATCGGCAGACTTTAGTCAATGATCGTACTTGACACCAGCGTGCTCTCAGAGCTGATGCGCCCCGTGCCCAATGTGCAGGTGTTGGCATGGGTCGATGACCAACCCGCCAGCGAATTGGCCATCACGGCTATCAACGTGGCGGAAATCCTTTATGGAATTGGTCGACTTGCAAATGGCAAACGCGAGCAAGGCTTTCAAGCACACGCCATGGCAATATTCGAAGAAGATTTTGCCGACAATATCCTGCCGTTTAATGCGAAAGCGGCTGTGCACTATGCGGCGCTAATGGCCACGAGCGAAGCAGCTGGCTGGCCCACTAGCATGGCCGACGGGCAGATTGCCGCAATCTGCCAACTCTACCGCACTAGCATCGCTACTCGCAACGTACGCGATTTCAAGCACTTCAACCTGCCCATCCTTAACCCATGGGATGCCTGACCCCGGATCTCAAAACGGTATGTCGTCGTCCATGTCAGCCAGATTAGCCGCTGGCGAGGCCTGCGGCGCGGCGGGACGTGGTTGAGGCGGACGCTCGCGTTTTGGCGTCGGGGCCGAGCCGCCCGAGCGGGCGGAAGAGCTATCCGCGCTGTTATAGTCGCCCCCACCCGAAGCGCTGTCGCCATCACGCCCGCCCAGCATTTGCATTTGGTCCGCGACGATATCGGTGCTGTAACGATCGGCGCCGGTTTCTTTATCTTGCCATTTGCGCGTTTTGAGACGCCCCTCGACATAAACGGCGCGGCCCTTTTTCAGGTATTCGCCGGCAATTTCCGCCAGGCGGTTATAAAACACGACGCGATGCCATTCGGTTTCTTCGCGTTTTTCCCCGCTGGTCTTGTCTTTCCACGAGGATTTTGTTGCAATGGATACATTGCAGATCGCCGCCCCGTCGGGGCTGTAGCGTACTTCGGGGTCTCGTCCCAGGTTGCCAACGAGAATAACTTTATTGACCGATGCCATGACAATGTCCCTACAGATAAAATTCACATAGTTCTATTATCGACGATTCCGCACCAGAGTCCTAGTTCCCCGACAGACATTTTTATCCGGGGGAGGCCAAGCGGCAAAAACACCCGCTTGCAGTCGCCTCCGCATTCACAAAAATCAAAAAACGACGGCGTCGCGCAAGCTGCTGCCTGTGGCCAAATGATCGAAACCTTCGTTTATCTGACTTAACGAAAACGTTTTGCCCAGCAATTTATCGACAGGCAAACGTCCTGCTTTATACATCTCGATATAACGGGTGATATCGACAGCCGGCACGCCTGAACCCAGGTAGCTGCCGCGAATTTCACGTTCTTCGCCAACTAGCTGCGGCAGAGACAACGGAAAATGGAACTTTGGATTGGGCAAGCCCGACGTTGTGGTGGAACCGCCCCGTTTTGTCAGTTTATAGGCCATTTCAAAAGCCGCCACAGCGCCCGCCATATCGAAACCGTAATCAACACGCCCGCCGGCGGCATCAAACAAATCGGTATCGGTCTTGATGTTTCTGGGGTTTACCAAATGCGTTGCGCCCAACTGTTTCGCCAAGTTCAGTTTATCGTCGCTTAAATCAACGGCAACGATCCGACGCGCGCCCGATGCCACTGCGGCAAGCAATGCGCTTAAACCAACGCCGCCCAACCCCACGACAGCCACGGTATCGCCAGCGCGAACCCTGGCCCGGTTAATGACGGCGCCCGCACCGGTTAGTACGGCGCAGCCGAAAAGAGCCGCTTCGCGATGGCTGATTTCGGTATTGATTTTGACGCACGAACGTCTGGATACAACAGCGTATTCGGCAAAACACGATACGCCCGTGTGGTGATTCAGGTATTCGCTGCCAATATGAAGACGACGCTCACCTCCCAGCAAGGTCCCGTCCGTGTTGGCCGCAGCGCCCGGTTCGCACAGAGCGGGCCGGCCTTCCATACACGGAAAGCAACTGCCGCAACTGGGCACAAAAACCGTTACAACATGATCGCCCGCCTTAAGATCCGAAACTCCCGGACCCGTTTCGACAACCTCGGCGGAGGACTCGTGACCCAGCACAATCGGAACGCCACGCGGACGATCGCCGTTAATAACCGACAAGTCGGAATGGCACAAGCCTGCAACCTTGATCTTGATCAATAGCTCGCCAAAGGCCGGGGGATCCAATTCGACCTGGGTAAGTTGCAATGGCTTGCTCTGGGCATAGGGTGCCGGAACGCCAACCTTACGTAACACAACAGCATTAATTTTCATGAATTCGCTCCTTGCGAAAAGTCATTTTGCCGATGCGACCATCTGGCCGCGATCAATGCGATACACCGTATCCAGCACAGAACTGGCGTGCTGCAGATCGGCGCCAGAAAGAACAACGGTCAGCCCGGCGCCGCGCAAAGTGCCGATGACCTCGGCAATACGCTTGGAAAGCGCAGGGGCAACACCCTCGAAAGGTTCGTCAAGCAACAATAGGCGCGAGCCGGTAACCAGAGCGCGGCCAACGGCCACCAATTTTTGCTGCCCGCCCGACAACTGCATTGCACGGCGCGGCCCGAACTCGCGCACTTCAGGGATCAATTTATAAACACCCTCGAGCCGCCCTTTTACGTCTTTCCAATTCAGCGCCCAGGCCGGCAAACTAAGGTTTTCCTCGACCGTCATATCTGGAATAAGGCGACGATCTTCGGGGGCGTAACCAAAACCCATCGCCGTTCGACCGTACGCGGCCACGCGCGTCAGATCGACACCGTCGAATGTTAACGACCCCGCTTCCGGCTTGACCAGGCCCATGATCGTGCGCAAGGTTGTGGTCTTGCCGGCGCCATTGCGGCCGAGCAGACCGACGATCGCGCCCTGTGGAACCGAAAGATGAACATTCCGCAGAATTTCAGTAGAACCAAGGCGAACACTCAGACCACTTATTTCAAGCATTGCCAGCTCCGATTTCATTTGAAACTGCAACAGGGGTCTCACCGGTAATAAACTCGAGTACCTTGGAATTGGCCAATACTTCCACAGCATTGCCATCCGCTATGATCGCGCCATCGTAAAACGCCAGCACCCGATCGCTATAACGACGCACAATCTCCATATCGTGTTCAACAAACAGCACCGTGACGCCCAGCTGACGCGACGCATTCAGCACACGGCTCATGACGTCGAACTTTTCTTCGGCCGCCACGCCACTGGTCGGTTCATCAAGCAGCAATACTTCAGGCTTGCATACCATTGCCAGGGCGATATCAAGCAGCTTTCGAATGCCCTCGGGTAACACGCCACAAGGCATTTCCGCAAACTCAAGGACACCCAATCGATCAAGGCTTTCATCGGCAAGGGCGCGCGACAGACCTGAAATCGACAGCGCTATGTCGATATTTTCGCGGGCCGTTTGCGAAACGAACAACTGCGGAATCTGAAACGAACGTGCAATACCCATGCGGGTGATTTTTCGCGGCGCAAGCCCCGTAATATTCTTACCGCGAAAAACGATCTCGCCTTTATCGGGCTTAAGGTAGCCGGTCAGCATGTTGATAAAAGTCGTCTTGCCGGCGCCATTGGCGCCAATCAGACCGACCACGCTGCGCTGGTCGACGC
>JBDTGB010000055.1:0-3159 GCA_039937635.1 Burkholderiaceae bacterium
GGCATTCCTGCTGGTGGATTTGCAGCGGGTCATTAATGGCGGCGAAACCAACTACGTTTCGGCCACGCTGGCCATTTACCTTGACCTGTACAACGTCTTCGTCAACCTGCTTATGTTGCTGGGCGTCTTTGGCGGAAACCGCAATTAACGTTACGGGCAAAGTTCAGCAGTTCGAAAAAAGCGGCCATCAAGGCCGCTTTTTCTTGGGCGCGACAGAAGAACACGGCATGCGCGACGCCTGGGAGGGAACTGGATTACGTCGGCACGGCCCGATCGGCCTTACTCCGACTTCATCCAGTCCCCTTCCCTCGCCGAGTATCAACTCACAGGGGGTTTGGACTTCGATGTGTGGAGCGTGAGTGCCCGTGGACGGCCGCCCCTAATCCACACATACCCTCCTTCCAGAATAATCAGCGTCACCGCAATCCAGATCGGAATGTACGTCCACCACGCATCCGCGCTCATATTTTCATTCAACAGCAGAAAAGCAACCCAAAATAACAGCACCGGCTCGATATAGCCCATAATTCCAAACAACCCCAGCGGCAGCAAACGGCTGGCCGAGAAATAACAAACCAGCGCCACAGAACTAATCAAGCCCAGCACCGGAACCTGCCAAAACAATTGCGGCATTTCGCTGAATCGGCTTATTACCCCGCCGCCCCGCGTATGCAGTATCAACACCGCCGGAGCAATCAAAAGGATCATATCGAACCAAAGCGCCGTCAACGATCCAAATCGCATCGCTCGCCGCAACATAAAATAGGGAGGATAGCCAAACATCACCAACGCTGTCACCCACGAAAACGAATTAACCCGAATCAATTCATGCGCCACGCCCAGCATCGCCACCGCAAGCGCCACGCTTTGCACCGTGCTTAACCGCTCGTGATAAAAAAGCCGTCCCACCGCCACCATCACCAAAGGCAGCAAAAAATAGCCCAACGACACATCCAGGCCCTTTTGATGCAACGGCGCCCATACAAACAGCCACAACTGAACGCCTATCAACAAAGCGCTTAACAGCAATAACAGGCATAACTTCCAATCAGAGCGCAAACGCCGCGCGATAGCGACTATTTCGCCCCAAGCTCTTGCGCGCGAGATCAATAGCGCCAGCGCCGGCAGCGCCAGCAACACACGCCATGAAAAAATCTCGTCGCCATCCAGAGGACGCAGCGCCGTCACAAAATAGTAAAGGAGCGCAAACAACACAGACGACAAAGCCGATAGCGCGATGCCGTGTTTCATGAATCACACAGCCGGTTCAAACGAAACAAGCGCTCGCGCTTCAAAATGACGCCCAATGGCTCTCCCGCGTGCCGCGCCGCAGTGCAGGCAACGGGAAGCCGTTCAATCAAACCGGGCATTTGTTCAGGGAATTGCCTCAGGCACGCCACCAGAAACTGGTCAGGATCAAATAGCGAAAGACCCAGGCGGCGCAGCTCGGAACGATTGAAATCTTTGATATTGCGCGTCAGTATTGCCACCGTTTGGCCTGCGCCCTTGGCAAGCGCGGCGCGCCCCGCAGCAATAACGTGCCAATCCTTGCGATCACTATAAACCAGGCCCCCTTTGAACGACCCGATGTCGCCCTGATCCGCGCCGGGAAATTCCTGTTGCAAGGCCTCCCACTGATGTTGCATGGCCGCTGGCGACACGCTCCATATTCGGGCGGCGTTGCGTCGCCATTCATCGCCGATCACAGGGCTCCATGCCAGCTTGATGCAGGCCTGCCGCGCCAAATCCAGCAATAAACAACGCACTACATTGGACATCAACACGCACGTATCGACAACGACGACATCGGGCAGTGCCGGCGACGCGCATTTATCGCTTGCGACCATGACTTGCCTCTATTTTATAAAACAGCTAATACCGCTGCAACTCGGTCAGAACCTTGCGCGTCAGCAACGGTCGCCCCGCCAATAATTCATCAAGCCGTTCCCGCAACGACAGGCGCAATTCAGGTTCGACCCGCGGGTCGTCAAAGTCGGGTGGCGCCTCGTCTTTGCCATACCCCGTTTCATTAAGCAAAATCCATTCAAAGCGGCGCAATGCGCCCGGAACGGACGAACCTTGCGCAAGCTGGAGCAGCGCCGCGTCGTAGGCATCGTACAAAACCGAATGGGAATCTTCTTGCGGCAGCAGGCGCAACAACAGCTCGTTCATATACCAGGCCGACATTAAAGCCCGGCCGTTTAACGGCCTGACGCCCGCCCATTCGGCGCGTATCAGCGTTTTAACCTCGCCAGCGCCGCTCCACGACAGGATCAACGGCTGAAATACGGCCAGCACGGGGCGCAGCATGGAATTCGGCCGCTTGGCGCCCTTGGCAACCATGGCCACATTGCCGTAGTCGCGGGTGAATACATGAATAATCAACGACGTTTCACGCCAGGCCGATGCATGCAGTAAATAGCTGGCGGCCTCGTGCACACGTGGGGACCGTCTACTCATATCCCAATTCGCGCAACGTGCTGTCGCGATCCGACCAACCCTTGCGCACTTTAATGTATACCTCGAGGAACACCGCCTTATCAAGCAAGCGCGCCATATCATGGCGAGCCTCTGAGGCAATGCGCTTCATGTGCGCGCCACCGACGCCCAATAAGATGGGCCGATGGCTTTCACGTTCCACGACCACGCATGCCGCCACGCGAACGCCTGTTTCATTTTCTTCCCACTGCTCAATGATCACGGTGCAGCCATAAGGCAATTCATCGCCAACCAGCCGAAAGATTTTTTCGCGCACCATCTCGGCCGCCATAAAACGAACGGGGCGATCAGTCAGCGTATCGGACTCGAACATGGGTTCGGCTACCGGCAAACGCG
Organism: Burkholderiaceae bacterium; assembly: GCA_039937635.1. Lineage (GTDB taxonomy): Bacteria > Pseudomonadota > Gammaproteobacteria > Burkholderiales > Burkholderiaceae_B > JBDTGB01. The sequence continues at coordinate 2,836 of JBDTGB010000055.1, forward strand.
AACCGATTTCGGAAAGCAGATCCTGAAGCTGGACGCCGCGCAAAGCGCTAACCGGAACAACAGCGGCATAAGGGTAGTACGTCATGATTTTGCCGACGTACGCAAACATGTCATTTTTATTCTGTAATAAATCGACCTTGTTGACGGCTAGAATTGCCCGGCCGGATTCAGGCAACAACGGAACCAATTGAGCATCGCCCGAAGACCACTTGCCCGCTTCAACCACATGCACAACGACGTCAACGTCGGCCAGGGCTTGCGTCACCACACGGTTCATCATGCGATTCATGGCGCCGCCATGCCGCGTCTGAAAACCCGGCGTGT
>JBDTGB010000056.1:0-4267 GCA_039937635.1 Burkholderiaceae bacterium
GGACGACGGACAGGAAGTGACGGTGTCATGCGCCGAGGGTGACGAAGGCCACATTTACGAAGGTCTGATCGAAACCGAGATCGAAGAAGTTCGGTGGGGCGCCATGCCCGACATTGGACTTAAAGTCATGATGAACGTGGGCAATCCGCAGTTGGCGTTTGATTTTTCCCAGATACCCAACGAAGGCGTGGGCCTGGCCAGGCTCGAATTTATTATCAACAACAATATCAACATCCACCCCAAAGCGGTTCTTGATTACCCCAATGTCGACGGTGATCTGAAAAAGGCGGTTGAGTCCGCTGCGCGCGGCTACGCCAGTCCACGCGCCTTCTTCGTTGAAAAGCTCTCCGAAGGTGTTGCCACCATCGCCGCCGCGTTTTATCCCAAACCCGTAATTGTGCGGCTGTCGGACTTCAAGTCCAATGAATATCGCAAGCTTGTGGGCGGGTCGCGTTACGAACCAGACGAAGAAAACCCCATGCTGGGATTCAGGGGCGCCTCGCGCTATATTTCGGCTGAGTTCGAAGACTGCTTTCGCATGGAATGCCAGGCGCTTAAGCGTGTGCGCGACGAAATGGGCCTGACCAATGTTGAAATTATGGTTCCGTTCGTTCGCACCGTGCCGCAAGCCGCCAAGGTGATCAAGTTACTCGCCAAATATGGATTGGTTCGGGGCGAAGGCGGTTTGCGTCTGATCATGATGTGCGAGGTTCCGTCAAACGCCATTTTGGCCGACGAGTTCTTGAAATACTTTGATGGATTTTCAATTGGCTCCAACGATATGACGCAACTGATGCTGGGCCTGGATCGCGATTCAGGCATGGAACTGCTGGCTGCCGACTTCGACGAGCGCGATGCGGCCGTCAAGTTCATGCTTAGCCGCGCGATCAAGGCTTGTCTGAAGGCGGGTAAATACGTGGGCATTTGCGGCCAAGGCCCCAGCGATCACCCCGATTTGGCTCAGTGGTTGCGCGACGAAGGTATTTTATCGATGTCGCTTAACCCCGACACGGTGGTCGATACCTGGCAGCGGCTTGCAAAGTAAAGCCCGAGATCCAGGAGAAACCCATGATTTTTTATGCGCAAGTGCAGTCGACTTTGGGACCAATTTTGCTTTCCACTGACGAGTCGAGTCTGACGGGCCTGTATTTTGTTGGGCAAAGGGATTGTCCCGTTCTGGATGGTTTGCCGGAACCCACGCCCGAGGCGCGCCATCCGGCGCTTGGAATGATGGATGGAGTGCCGATTAGAAAATTTAAAGCTTACAAGCGCGAAAGCGGCGAGCTGTTTCAGCATTCAGCCAAAGCCGCGGCTTTACTTGCCGAGCGGGGAAAGTTGCCCGAGTCGGATTGCATAACTCTTATGCAGGGCGACACGCCCGCGTCGGCGTTGGCATTGTTTAATCAGGCGGACAGCGAGTTGCGTGAATATTTCGCGGGTAAACGGCGCGTCTTCAAAACTCCACTGCGGCCCGCCGGAACACCATTTCAGGAACGAGTTTGGGATGCGCTATTGCGAATTCCTTATGGAGAAGTCGTTTCGTATGGAGATGTCGCGCGCGAAGCGGGCTTGTCGGCTCGACATTCCCGGCCAGTGGGCTCCGCTGTGGGGAGCAACCCCATTACAATCATTATCCCGTGCCATCGGGTCGTATCCAGCACGAGGTCGCTGACCGGTTATGGCGGCGGCCTTGAGCGCAAGTACGCCTTGCTTGAGCTTGAAGGCTTTGTTTTACATTAGCGGAGGGTGGTGCGATGTGGTTCTGGTTTGGGTTTGCGGTGTTGGCGCTGATAGGCGAGGCGGTGACGGGCACATTTTATTTGTTGCTATTCGCGCTTGGACTGGCCGCCGGGGGTGTGGCCGCCGTGTTGCAATTCGCTTTGCCCGGGCAGATCGTCGCGGTGGCTCTCATTGCCTTTGTTGGACTGGTGGTGTTGCGTAAAACAGGTGTGCTTAAAAAGGCGGAAATCAACGCTGCACGCAATCGAGACGTCAACCTCGACATAGGACAGCTTGTCGAGGTTGACTCATGGAGCGACGATGACACCGCCCAGGTTTGGTATCGTGGTGCGAACTGGCAGGCGTGTTTGTTAAAGGGCGCGGCACGGGAAACGGGTTCGCAGCGCATCATTGAAATTCAAGGGTCCACGCTGATGGTCGAGCCCTCAATTCGGAAACAGTAAGCGCGCCCGCTTGTGCGGCGTGCCACTTCATAAGGCGGCAAATATGGAAGTCGAACTCTCGACGATGGTTTTGATTGTGCTGGTGCTCTTGGTATTTGTTGTAGTGATCAAGGCGATTGCAATCGTTCCGCAGCAAAACGCGTGGGTAATCGAACGCTTGGGCAAGTTCGATCGGACGTTGTCGCCCGGGGCTGGTTTTGTGATTCCTTTTGTGGAACGCGTGGCCTACAAGCACTCGCTGAAAGAGATCCCTCTTGACGTACCCAGTCAAGTTTGCATCACCAGCGATAATACACAGTTGCAGGTGGATGGAGTGTTGTATTTCCAGGTGACGGATCCGATGCGCGCCTCGTACGGCTCGTCTGACTATATTTTGGCGATAACGCAATTGTCACAAACCACCTTGCGTTCGGTAATCGGCAAAATGGAGCTGGACCGCACTTTTGAGGAACGCGACATTATCAACAGCACCATTGTGGCGTCGTTGGACGAGGCCGCGTTAAATTGGGGCGTGAAGGTGCTGCTCTATGAGATCAAGGATCTGACGCCTCCGGCCGAAATTTTGCGTGCCATGCAGGCGCAGATTACGGCGGAACGTGAAAAACGAGCCTTGATTGCGGCATCGGAAGGGCGTCGTCAGGAGCAAATCAATATAGCAACCGGCGAACGCGAGGCTTTTATCGCACGATCCGAAGGTGAAAAACAGGCGCAGATCAATAAGGCGCAAGGCGAAGCGACTGCCGTGTTGACGGTTGCTGAAGCGACTGCCAAGGCCATCACTCAAGTGGCGGAGTCGGTCCGTCAACCGGGCGGAATGGATGCGGTGAATTTGAAGGTGGCCGAGCGCTACATCGAGGCATTTGGCAATGTTGCCAAGCAAGGCAACACGCTGATTTTGCCGGCCAACTTGGCTGATATGGGCGGCCTGATCGCCACGGCGATGGCGGTGGTGAAAAGCACGGGCAAAGTGGCTTGATTTGACTTTTGATGCAACGGTGCGGGTGGCATCATATTACGTCGGCACGGCCCGATCGGCCTTACTCCTACTACATATGATGCCACCCGCACCTTGGCGTAAATTGGAAGACGCTATGTGGGGCGTGCCGAAAGTACAGACGGATTTAGGCTTTCTTATCGCGCCGGGTGGTGTCGTGCTTCATCAGGCGATCTTTCTCGCGCTGCCAGTCTTTGTCGCGTTCGGTGTCGCGCTTGTCGTGTAGCTGTTTGCCGCGTCCGATGCCAAAGTCCAGTTTGATGCGGCCATTTTTATAATGCAGGTTTAAAGGCACCATGGTGTAGCCGCGCTGCTCGACTCGGCCGATCAATTTACTGATTTCTTCGGCGTTTAGCAGCAGTTTTCGGGTGCGGGTTGCCTCTGGGCTAATGTGCGTCGATGCTGTGGCCAGTGGGCTGATGTGCATGCCGATGATCCAGATCTCGCCGCCCTGCACAATAATGTAGCTTTCTTTAAGCTGGACGTGGCCTGCGCGTATGGCCTTGACTTCCCAGCCTTCGAGCACCAGACCTGCTTCGAAGCGATCTTCGATGAAGTAATCGTGTGTCGCTTTGCGGTTATCGACAATGCTCATGTATCAATGCAACTTATAGAATGTAAAATCAGGCCATTCTATCCATTAACTCGATTCAATGCACACTGTTCAGCGCTCCGTCATTGTTCCGCATAGCTGCGCGCAGATGTTTGATTTGGTCGCCGACGTGCAGAAGTATCCCGATTTCATGCCATGGTGCGGTGGCGGGACGGTTCTGTCACGCGACGACAAGGGGATGGAAGCGTCCATTGTTATCAGCTTTGCAGGTCTGAAGCAGACGTTCACCACGCGTAATCACCACGAATATCCAAACCTGATTACACTTGAATTGGTCGATGGGCCTTTTTCGGCGCTGACAGGCCGGTGGGAGTTCCAGGCGCTAGGCGGCGACGGCTGCAAAATTTTGTATACGATGGAGTACGCTTTTTCCAACCGAATGCTCGAAAAAATGGTGGGGCCCGTTTTTAATCGAATCGCCAGCAGCTTCGTTGATTCGTTTACTCAACGCGCGCAGGTTTGCTATGGCGAGTGATC
>JBDTGB010000057.1:0-4163 GCA_039937635.1 Burkholderiaceae bacterium
GGCCTTAACGCCTCCTCCACACGATTGCCATCCACGCCTTGCTTGAAATGGAAGACGCTACATGCGGCACGGCTGTTCAAATTCCAGGCAAACACTTTCCGTTGCGCACATTTAAGCCCAAACCCTCTGCATGCTTATACCCGGCGAGGGGAGCGGACTGGATGGAGTCGGTGTAAGGCCGATCGGGCCGTGCCAACGTAATCCAGGCTGCTCCCAGGCGCCACGCAAGTCGACACACCACCTGCGCGTATCCTATTCAGCGCAAGACCCCGCACATCCAGCGCAACATCACGCCCTTCCCAGCAACGCAATCAGTCCCGCCTCGTCAAGAACAGCAACACCCAATTCTTGCGCCTTCACAAGTTTGCCGCCGGCGTCTTCGCCAGCAACGACATAATCCGTTTTCCTCGACACGGAGCCACTGACTTTGCCGCCTGCCGCCATGATGCGCTGAGTGGCCTCGTCACGCGACCAGTTGGGTAGAGAGCCTGTCAGCACCAGCGTTTTACCGCGCAAGCGCTGGTGCTGGCTCACAGTCCTGGCATCTGCTTCGGCGACGACACCGGCGGCGGCCAATGCCTGGATGACTTCGCGATTATGCGGTTCGACAAAAAAATGCACGATGGATTGGGCCACGACAGGCCCCACTTCGTTCACGGCCAGCAAGCTGGCCTCGTCGGCGGCAACCACGGCATCAAGGGAACCAAAATAACGCGCCAAGTCGCGCGCGGTGGTTTCGCCGACATTGCGAATACCCAAGGCAAACAATAGGCGCGCCAGCGTGGGGGTGCGCGCTTTTTCGATGGCAGCCACCAGGTTTTCCGCTGATTTGCGGCCCATTCGTTCGTAACCGGCGAGTTCATCGGCGCGCAAGGAGAACAGGTCGGCCAGGGACTTGACCCGATCGCTATCGACCAGCTGATCAACCAGCTTTTCGCCCAAGCCTTCGATGTCGAGCGCCTTGCGGCCCGCCGCGTGAATAATGCTCTGCTTGCGCTGAGCGGCGCAAAACAAGCCGCCTGTGCAGCGCGACACGGCTTCCCCTTCCAGGCGTTCAATAGCCGAGCCGCACACCGGACAAACGGTGGGCAGGGTAAACAACGCCGCGCCGCCTGGTCGCAGCTCGATGACCGGTCCCACCACTTCGGGAATGACGTCGCCCGCCCGGCGCACGATAACGGTGTCGCCCACTCTGACGTCTTTGCGGCGAATCTCGTCTTCATTATGCAAGGTTGCATTCGTCACAGTGGCGCCGCCCACGAACACGGGTTTGAGGCGCGCCACAGGCGTGATCGCGCCGGTGCGTCCAACCTGGACCTCGATCCCCAACAAGACAGTCGTTTCTTCCTGAGCGGGGAACTTGTGCGCCACTGCGAAACGCGGCGCGCGCGCCACATACCCCAACACATCTTGCGCCGCGAGCACATTAACCTTGTACACCACGCCATCAATGCCAAAAGGCAATTCCGTGCGGCGCGCCGCCGTCTGAGTGTAGAAGTCCAGCAAACCATCGACCCCTTTCACGATCCGCCGATCCTGATTGACCGGCAATCCTAATTGCTCGAACCAGGAAAGCATGTCGGCGTGACTGGGACGCGCTTCCACGTCCATTTCACCCCAGCCGTACGCGAAAAAACGCAAAGGCCTTGTTGCGGTAATGCGTGAATCAAGCTGACGCAAACTGCCCGCGGCCGCGTTGCGAGGGTTGACAAAGATCTTTTCGCCATGCGCTTGTTGCCGTTCGTTAAGGCGCACGAAATCTTTTCGATTAATCAGCACTTCGCCGCGCACTTCAAGCAAGCCGGGATAACTGCCGCGAAGCTTCAGCGGCAGGGACCGAAGCGTGCGAATGTTGGCGGTTACGTCTTCGCCGGTCTGGCCATCGCCGCGCGTCGCAGCCAGAACCAGGCGACCCTGCTCGTAGCGCAAACTGATCGCCAGGCCATCGAATTTAAATTCAACAACGTATTCGACGAGCTCGTCCGGGCCTAGCAAGCCGGACTCGCGCAAGGTGTCGGCCACGCGCTTATCGAACGCGCGAACATCGTCGGCATCGAAAGCGTTGCCCAGTGAACGCATGGGCAAGACGTGGCGCACGCTTTGAAAAGAGGAAAGCGGCGCCGCCCCCACTCGCTGAGAAGGAGAATCGGGCTCAATCAGATCGGGATGAGATTGTTCGATTGCGAGCAAATCGACCATAAGACGATCATACTCGGCGTCTGAAATAATCGGCGCATCAAGGGCGTAATAGCGCTGGCTATGTTGCTCGATGGTTTGACGCAAGGCATCGAGCTTTTGCCGGACCTGGGAGTCCGGATCATGATCACGGCTCATGAAAATACCCGCACCGTCCGTTCCGTGCCGGCAGGAAAACCCGCCTGATCCAACTTGGCGTAAAAATCAGCCAATTGCTTATCGATCGTACGATCGGACTCTTCTGCCACGGGGCAACCCCGATCATCGACCAATACAGCATTCAAACGCCCTGCCAGGTCCCGCCCGACACTGGCCATTCGGCTAAACGCCTGCTCGTCGGCGGGACTGTTGGGCACATCAAGCAATAAATCAATACGGTCGACGCCAGCCGATTGCACTTCTCCGGCATGAGCGCCGTCAAACAACAAGGTAAAACGGGCGACTCCCGAATCAGCCATCCAGGCTAATTGGGCGCCACGAGACAAAAATCCGACGTCTTTGGCCGCCTGAGTCATTTCCACCACCGGACGCGTTCCTCCCAGCCGCAATGCCAGGCCAACCTGCGCATCCAGGCCCGCACATAACTCATCAAGCCGACGGGCGCGATCAAGAATGAGCGTTTGCTCCGGGGCCTCGATAACGCCATCGAAACGCTCGGCCAAACCTTGGGCAATCACCCAAAGGTGCGACCACTCGATATCGGTCAGCGGACCGCTGCGATTGGCCAGCAAGACAGCCAATTGCATGGATTTATAGGACTCGTTTGGACGCAATCTGGCACGGTGGCCGCCGCCCTCGCGCTCGACGAATAAACGCACCGGTTTATTCCCGACCTTGTGAATAGTCTGCAGCGCCGCATACAACTGATCACTGGCAATGGCCTGGGAAAACTCAATGTCGATGACGGCCTCGCAGTTGGGATCGACCTCGGCCGTATCATCGGCCAACGATTCGTTCTGAGAGTCGTGCAAGCCCAGTCCAGGTTCGCGCCGAACGGAGGCAACGGGCGGCAAGCCGCCCATTAACGGATCCTGATCCGTCTCGGGAAAATGCTCCTGCATTTTCTGCCGGACGCGGCGATCCTGCCACCAGTTAAAACTTACCACCACCAGGATAAGCACGACGCCCAGGAAAATCAGACCTATTTGCAAATCACTCATTTTTTAGCCCCGACGCATCAAAGCACGTTTAACTATCAGCACCGTTATACCTCAGCCAACTGAAGCGCGGCATCAATATCGACCGCAACGATACGGGAAACCCCCTGTTCCTGCATGGTGACGCCTATCAATTGTTTCGCCGCCTGCATGGCAATTTTATTATGGGAAATAAATAAAAACTGAGTCTGCCCGCTCATGCTGACGACTAAATTGGCATAACGCTCGGTATTGGCGTCATCGAGCGCGGCATCGACCTCGTCGAGCAGACAAAAGGGTGCCGGATTAAGCTTGAACAAGGCAAACACAAGGGCTGTGGCAGTAAGCGCTTTCTCTCCCCCGGACAGTAAATGGATCGTGCTATTGCGCTTGCCCGGCGGCTGCGCCATGACCTGAACCCCAGCGTCAAGGATCTCGTCGCCGGTAATCGACAACCGGGCCTCTCCGCCGCCAAAAAGAAGCGGGAACAATTCGCCAAAATGACGGTTAACTGTATCGAAGGTGTCTTGCAGCAATGCGCGCGTCTCGTGGTCTATTTTGCGAATGGCGTCTTCAAGCGTTTCAATGGCCGTGTTCAGATCCTGATACTGGGCATCCAGAAATCCCTTGCGTTCACGCGCGGCATCAAGCTCGTCAAGCGCCGCCAGATTGACCGGCCCCAGACCTTCGACCAACCGCGAAATCCGCTGCACTTCGGCCTGCAACCAATTAGTCCGGCGCCATTGCTCCGGGCGCTCGGCCAGCGTTTGCCTCAGTTGTTCACGATCGACCTCGTGCGCATCCAGTTGCTCGGCAAACTGTTCAACCGCA
>JBDTGB010000058.1:0-3512 GCA_039937635.1 Burkholderiaceae bacterium
CTGTCCGTCGTCCAGAACGTCGGTGGCGTTGGCGCATCCCACGACGGCCGGGATGCCCAGCTCGCGGGCAATAATAGCGGCATGGCACGTTCGTCCGCCGCGGTTTGTCACGATGGCGGCGGCCAGCTTCATGATCGGTTCCCAGTTGGGGTCTGTCATGTCGGTCACAAGAATGTCGCCCGATTCAACCTGATCCATCTGGGAAATATCGGCGATCACCCTGACCTTCCCTGAGCCGATTTTTTGTCCGATTGCGCGGCCAGTGATCAGCACTTCGCCTGTGGCCTTCAGGTGGTAACGTTCTTGAACGTCATGCTGGTTTTGCTGCGACTTGACCGTTTCGGGGCGGGCTTGCAAGATATAGATTTTACCGTCGACGCCGTCGCGGCCCCACTCAATATCCATTGGGCGCTTGTAGTGCTGCTCTATGATCACCGCATAACGCGCCAGTTCGATCACCTCGTCATCGGTCAGCGAATAACGATTGCGTTCAGACACAGGCACGTCCACCGTGCGCACCGCCAGGCCTGCGGCGCGGTCAGGATCGAATTCCATCTTGATAAGCTTGGAACCGATGCGCCGGCTGATGATCGGATAATGCCCCGCGGCCAGTGTCGGCTTGAAAACGTGGAACTCGTCGGGATTGACCGCGCCCTGAACGACTGTCTCGCCCAGGCCGTACGAAGAAGTGATGAAAACGACATCGGTAAAGCCCGACTCGGTGTCCAGCGTGAACATGACCCCCGCGCTGCCGCGATCGGAACGCACCATGCGCTGAATACCCGCGGATAGCGCGACCTCGGCATGTTCGTAACCCTTGTGCACCCGATACGAAATCGCCCGATCGTTATAAAGCGACGCAAAAACATGGCGGATTTTGTCCAGCACGTCGTCAACGCCGACAACGTTTAAAAATGTTTCTTGCTGACCGGCAAACGAAGCGTCGGGCAGATCCTCGGCGGTCGCCGAAGACCGGACGGCAAAAGAACCGTTGCCGTCCGCATCAAGCTTGGCGAACGCGGTGCGAACAGCCTGCTCAAAATCGGAAGGAAATGGCGTCTGGACAATCCACTGGCGAATATCGGCCCCGGCGGAGGCCAGTTCACGTATGTCTTCGGAATCCAACCCATTTAACCGATCAGCGATGCGCTGATCCAGATGGGTCGCCCGTAAAAAGTCGCGAAAAGCATCGGCGGTGGTCGCGAACCCTCCGGGTACACGGACCCCGGCTTGCGCCAACTGGCTAATCATTTCACCGAGCGATGCGTTTTTACCTCCGACCGAGTCGACATCCGTCATGCGGAGCTGCTCGAAAGACACAACATAAGACATAAAGTCACCTTTAAAACGATAGAAGAAAGCTTGTTTGCTTATGGCGTATGGTCCACTGCTGGACGGCCAACTGTTCCCGCCGCCCGAACCTATGCACTAACCAAACCAGCCTTTGACAAGGTGACTGTACAATCGGCAATTGTACCGTTTCCAACCCCTCCTGCGCTATTGCTTCCAATGACCGCCACGCACACTGAACGCACCGTATTCATCGTTTCCGACAGCACGGGGATCACGGCCGAAACTTTCAGCCACTCGGTCTTGTCGCAGTTCGACCAGGTCAAATTTTTACCTATTCGCATCCCGTTTATCGATAACGCTCAGAAAGCGGACGAGACCGCCAGCCGCATTAATCGTTGCGCGCTGGAAGAAGGCCACCCTCCGCTAGTGTTCAGTACACTGGTGAACCCAGACATTGCCTCGAAGATACGCCAGTCAAACTGCACTTTTCTGGATCTTTTCGGCACTTTCGTTGCACATATCGAAGTGGCTCTGGGCATGAAATCAAGCCATTCGGTGGGCCGCTCGCACATGGGAGGACTATCAAAACAATACAATAATCGCATCGAAGCCATTAATTTCAGCCTGGCTCACGACGATGGCCAATTTGTCCAAGGTTTAAAACAGGCCGACGTCATTCTGGTCGGCGTGTCGCGCTGCGGCAAAACGCCAACCAGCCTGTACCTGGCCATGCAATACGCCATCAAAGCCGCTAATTATCCTCTTATCCCGGAAGACTTTGAGCGCGATTCGCTGCCCTCAACGCTACTTCCCTTTCGCAACAAACTATTCGGTTTGTCGATTCGGCCAGCGCGTCTGGCTCAAGTGCGCAACGAGCGCAGACCCAATAGCCATTACGCCTCGCTGGAACAATGCCGCAACGAAGTCGCCGCGGCCGAGCGTCTGATGCGCATGGCAAACATTCCCTGCCTGTCGACGACAACCAAATCCATTGAGGAAATTTCAACCAAGGTTATCGAAGAGGTCGGCCTTAACCGGCGGGCTTATTAGCGCAACCGCGTTGAACGCGGCTCAAGTGCTGCCTGCGTTGTTCAAACAGGCAGATGGCGGCAGCCGCCGCCACATTCAGCGATTCAACGCCTTCGGTCTGAGGAATAAATACCCTCCTGTCGGCGCGCTGCAACAAACCGGAATCGACGCCTTGCCCTTCATTGCCCAGCAACCAGACACACGTTTCGGGCAAGGACCCGTCGTACAAGGACTGCGCCTGCCCCAGAGCCGTGGCAATTAAAGGAACCTTCAGTTTCCCGCACTCGGCGCGCAAATCCAGTTGCTCATAGATCGCCATGACAAAATGCGCTCCTTGGGCGCTGCGCAACGCCTTTTGCGACCAGGCCGAAGCGCAGCCCGCCGACAAATAAGCATGCCGGATTCCCGCAGCGGCAGCCGTGCGCAGCAAAGTTCCCAAATTGCCCGGATCCTGGATGCGGTCCAGCCATAAGCCGCTATGATCAATGCATTCGGGAACAACCGGCGCAGGGGCCTTCACAACGAAATACACGCCCTGACCGTTTTCGACCCGCGACAAGCGGCGTGCAAGACGAGGCGCGCAGGTCATGCTCAGTCTATCAGGCAAATTGGCGGCAAGCTCAGCCAGCTCGGAGACAACTTGCAAACGTTCAGCGTCGAATACGGCTTGTTCGGGCCGACCAACATGCCGTAGCCACGCCCGGCACAAATGAATGCCTTCCAGCACAAGGCCAAGACCGGCGTCTTTGCCATCGACCAGGCGCACAAGCTGTTTGAATTGTGCATTGTCGCGCGAGTCGATGTGCTTCATTGGAAACTACGCCAATATCAGCAAGCGCCTGACCGGCGCGAAGCTGCGGCGATGGGCCGGACAGGGGCCGTAGGATCGCAAACGCGCCAGATGCAGCGCCGTGCCGTAGCCTTTGTGCTGGTCGAACGCATACTGCGGATAGCGGGCATGCAATAAAAGACAATCCGCATCGCGCGAGGTTTTCGCCAGAATGGACGCGGCCGAAATAGCCGCTACGCTTGCATCTCCCTTCACAATGGCCCGGGCGGCGCACGGCAAGCCCTTGGGCACGCGATTGCCATCGATCAATGCCTGATCGGGAGCCATCTGCAAGCCCGCGCAAGCACGCCGCATCGCCAGCATGCTCGCCCATAAAATGTTCAGAACGTCTATCTCTTCG
>JBDTGB010000059.1:0-2274 GCA_039937635.1 Burkholderiaceae bacterium
GCGTGGGTTCACGGCGTTTAGCGAGAAAGCCGCTGCAAGCGGGGGCCTGATGCCGCAGCAGCATCAGGCATTGCTGGTCATCAAAGATCTTGGCCTTGAAACGGCCCCCAGCGTGGGCGATGTGGCCGATGCTTTATTGATTCGTCATCATAGCGCCGTGGAGCTAATAGGGCGCCTTGTGCGCATGGGTCTAGCCCAGCGTACGCGCGACGTGGTTGATCGTCGCCGCGTGCGAATTCGGTTGACGCCGCTTGCTGAAAAAAAACTCGAGAAATTATCGACGGCTCACCTTGAAGAACTTCGAGCTGTTCGCCCTATGCTGGTCCAGTTGCTGAACTATTTTGATCGTTGATCCGCCCGGGAAGTGCGCGGTGATTCCGTATTTCTGTGTCGGGCAGCAGTCATGGAACGTGAAGGAAGAGATTGCATGAACAAATGGATAGCCGCTGCGGGAGGATTCGTTTTATGCGTGTCCAATGTGCTGGCGCAGCAAATTCCGGCGCCCGTATTGGCGGCGAATGCGTGGTTGTTGCTTGACGCGAAAAGCGGGCAGACCATGGCCGAGCACAATTCGAATGTGCGCGTGGAACCTGCCTCACTGACTAAAATCATGACCGCCTATTTGGTGTTCAGGGCGATTAAAGAACACCGGCTTGATGTCAGCCAGCTTGTCACAGTGTCGACTCGGGCCTGGCGCGTTGCGCCTGAGAGCTCGAAAATGTTTCTTAAGCCGGGTCAGCAGGTAAGCATCGGCGATTTGCTTTACGGCTTACTGGTGCAGTCGGGCAACGATGCGGCTGTGGCGCTGGCTGAAGCAACCTCGGGCAGTGTCGAGGCTTTCGTCGCACAGATGAATCAAACAGCGAAAGCGATTGGCTTGCATGCAACCCATTTTGCCAGCCCGCACGGATTGCCGGATCCGCAGACGTATTCAAGTGCTCGAGACTTGTCGATTTTGGCGTTGCGCGCGCTTCTGGACTACCCCGCCTTGCTGGAAAGGTATGACTCGCCCAAGGAGTTCACCTACAACAAAATCAAGCAGGAAAATCGCAATCGCCTGCTGTGGCTGGATCCATCGGTGGATGGCTTGAAGACGGGCCATACAAAGGCTGCAGGTTATTGTTTGATTGCATCGGCGCAACGACCTGGCCCCACCGTTAAGCGCCGCCTGGTTTCAGTCGTGTTGGGCACTGATTCCAATAAGGCGCGCACTCAGGAAAGCGAGACGCTATTGAATTGGGGCTTTCAGAATTTTGATACAGTCAGGTTGTATCGCAAGGGACAGGTAGTAGCCAGGCCCAAAGTCTGGAAAGGCCTGGAAAACGAGGTGCCGTTGGGGTTTTCGCGCGACATCTATCTGACATTGCCGCGCATGGCCAAGATTTCCGGCCTGCCTGTCATTACGACAGATGGGCCGCTAATTGCGCCGATCCCGGCGCTAAGCGAAGTGGGCACGCTGAAAAGCACCATAGGAGGGCGTCTTGTCGAACTGCCGTTGGTCACCTTGACCGGCGTTCAACCTGCCGGCCTTTTTGGGCGCACGTGGGATACGGTCGGGCTGTGGGTTTCACAAACATTCCATGGCTAAAACCGCCGTGCACTTTGTCGGCGTCGCTTGCCGTACCTGCGGTACTGTCTGCGCTTAGCCTTCGCGTTCACGGCAGTTTTAGCTGTGGAATGGGGCTAAATCATCCGGGTATTTTTCGGCGTTGCCGACCACGCGCACGACGTCGCCTGCGTGGAACGAGGGCATGTCATTCAATGAACGTGTGCGTGGCGCCTGGCCGGTTTCGGGAAGGATGTCGGCCAGTGTGAAGCTATCGACATATTGCAGAAAGCGCTGTAGCGCACCGTCGATGATCCCCGTCAGGCGGCAATGTCCGCTTAGCGGGCAGGCATTGTTGGCAACGAAACATTCGACCAGAGTGAAATCACTTTCAGTATCGCGCATGACAGCGCCCAGACTGATGTCTTCGGGAGCGTGCGCAAGGCGCATGCCGCCGTTTTTGCCACGCACTGTTTCGATCCAGCCGTTTTGCGCCAGACGATGCGTAATTTTCATCAGATGCGGTTCAGACATCCCGTAGGCGTGCGCGATCTCCGAGATCGTGCACAGGCGATCAGGCTGCCGCCCGACATACATCAGCAGGCGTATCGCATAATCGGTCATCGTGGTCAGGCGCATGCTTTTGCCTTTTATTGGGCAGGCGCGCCGGACGGCGCGGGCGGTTTGGCCGAAACGGGGCCGGCGCTTGCCGTTGCCTGGAAGCGCGG
>JBDTGB010000060.1:0-4950 GCA_039937635.1 Burkholderiaceae bacterium
GGTTTGTTAACCCAGGTAATGATCCGCATGGAAGACGCCAGCGCCTTGAAGCGCAAGGTCTTTCATGCTTGCATGAGTCTTGCGCGTCGCGTCGGTGTCCGCATTCTTGATAAGGATCCCGCCGTCAGCGTGTGGGACCGCTTCAAATACCGGATTGGCGATTTCATGATTTACGGCCCTTTGCGCAATGTTCTGGGGATGAGTCGCGTGCGTGTCGCCTATACCGCGGGCGAGGCCATTGGGCCCGATCTGTTTGTGTTTTATCGTTCGATCGGCATCAACCTGAAGCAGTTGTACGGCTCGACGGAAACCTCGGTTTTTGTGTGTGTTCAGTCCGATGGGCACGTACGCTCCGATACGGTTGGTCCTCCCGTCAAGGGGGTAGAAATCAGGGTGGTCGAAAACGGCGAAATCCAGCTTAAAAGCCCTGGCATGTTCAAGGGGTATTATCGCAACCCGCAGGCTACTGCGCAGTCGTATACCGACGATGGGTGGTATCACACGGGCGACGCCGGTTACCTGGATACCGATGGTCAATTGAAGATTATCGATCGTGCCAAAGATGTGGGGAAAATGGCCGACGGCACCCTGTTTGCGCCCAAGCATATCGAAAACAAGCTGAAGTTTTTTCATTACATCAAGGAAGCGGTTGCGTTTGGCGCCGACAAAAGCGAAGTATGTGTTTTTGTCAATATCGATCTTGATGCGGTGGGCAACTGGGCTGAACGATCAGGCCTTCCTTACGCCGGTTACACCGACTTGGCTGCCAAACCCCAGGTCTACAAGCTAATACAGGACTGTATTGGCCAAGTGAATGCCGATCTGGCGCGCGATCCCAAACTGTTCGGCTCGCAAATATCGCACTTCCTGATTTTGCACAAAGAGCTGGACCCTGACGATGATGAACTGACGCGTACGCGCAAGGTGCGGCGCGCGTTCATTGCTCAAAAATACGCCGTGCTGGTTGATGCCTTGTTCGAGGGCAAGTCGAATCAATTTATCGAGACTGAGGTCAAGTTCGAGGATGGCCGTATTGGCAAGATCTCGGCCGATCTCAAAATTGCCGCAGCTCAGGTATTTCCTGGCAACACCAAGAGGGCCGCGTAATAATGACCCAAGCTGCGCACGGTGACAGGATCGGCGACACGATTCTGGATCTGAAAAATATCTCGCTATCGTTTGGCGGAGTTAGCGCGCTTACGGACATCTCCTTTAATGTCAGAGAGCACGAAATTCGGGCCATTATCGGTCCCAACGGAGCGGGTAAAAGTTCTCTGCTTAATGTAATCAATGGTGTGTATACACCCCAGCGGGGCGAGATCACGCTGGACGGCGTGCGTTTTACCAAGATGGATTCGCGCCGCGCCGCCGAAATGGGCATTGCGCGCACCTTTCAGAATCTGGCGCTGTTCAAGGGCATGAGCGTGCTGGATAACATCATGACTGGCCGCAACTTGCGCATGACCAGCGGTATCTTTGCACAGGCATTTCGTCTGGGATCAGCAGAGCGCGAAGAGATTGCCAATCGCAAATTCGTCGAGAACATTATTGATTTTCTTGAGATTCAGGCATTTCGCAAAACGCCGGTGGGGCGCTTGCCCTACGGTCTGCAGAAGCGTGTCGACCTGGGGCGCGCCTTGGCGATGGAGCCCCGCATGTTGTTGCTTGATGAACCCATGGCGGGAATGAATATCGAAGAAAAACAGGACATGAGCCGCTTCATACTGGATGTCAACGATGAATTCGGCGCCACGATTGTTTTGATTGAACACGATATGGGCGTTGTCATGGATATATCGGATCGGGTCGTTGTGCTTGATTATGGCAAGAAAATCGGCGATGGTGCTCCCGACGAGGTTCGCCGCAATCCGGACGTTATTACCGCCTATCTGGGCGCCACTCATTAAACAGACGAACTAATCATGGGATTTTTCCTGGAAACCTTGTTCGGCGGTCTGATGACCGGCATGTTGTATTCGCTGGTCGCGCTAGGTTTTGTTCTGATCTTTAAAGCTTCCGGAGTGTTCAACTTCGCTCAGGGGGCCATGGTGCTCGTAGCCGCCTTGTCCATGGCGCGTTTTGCCGAGTGGCTTCCTGAATGGCTGGGTTTTCAAAGTCTGCTGCTGGCTAATGTGTTGGCCTTCCTGATCAGTGCGATTCTGATGTGGCTGCTGGCCGTGGCGATTGAACGCTGGGTATTGCGTTATCTGGTCAATCAGTTGGAGACCACGTTGTTGATGGCCACGATTGGCATTAGTTATTTTATAGATGGCCTGGGTCAGATTGTGTTTGGCAGCACGGTTTATTCGATCAATATCGGCATGCCGAAGGACCCGGCATTCATTTTGAATTCCTGGTTTGACGGCGGGGTGCTGATCAGTCTGGAAGACCTTATGTCGGCCGCTTTTGCCGCGTTCCTGGTGGCGGCGTTGGCTTTCTTTTTTCAGTATACGTCGACAGGTCGCGCATTACGGGCGGTGGCCGACGATCATCAGGCCGCGCAATCGATTGGTATTCCGCTAAATCGCATCTGGGTCATTGTCTGGACTGTCGCGGGACTGGTGGCTCTGGTATCGGGCATGATCTGGGGGTCGAAATTTGGGGTTCAGTTTACGTTGTCCACGGCCGCTTTGCGCGCCTTGCCGGTGGTCATCCTTGGCGGCCTTACGTCAATACCGGGCGCCATTATCGGAGGGCTGATCATCGGCGTAGGCGAAAAGCTCTCCGAGGTTTATCTGGGGCCTTTCGTCGGGGGCGGAATTGAAACCTGGTTTGCCTATGTGCTGGCTTTGGTGTTTCTGTTGTTTCGTCCGCAAGGTTTGTTTGGAGAAAAGATCATCGATCGAGTTTGATGGTTTTTATAAAGAAGTCCAGGATATTCGACTATGTTTTATCGTGAGAACGGGCAGTTTAAAAGCAGCTATCGCGCTGATCAGCAAATTTTCCCCATACGCCAGGATCGGTTTTTCGTGGCGGGTCTGCTGATTCTTGCCTTTTTTCTGGTTCCTTTGCTTGCATCGAACTATCTGCTACAGGCGATTCTCGTTCCGTTCCTGATTTTGGCGCTGGCGTCGATCGGTCTGAATATTTTGGTGGGTTACTGCGGCCAGATTTCGCTTGGCTCGGGCGCGTTCATGGCGGTTGGCGCGTACGCGGCCTGGAACTTCGGGGTGCGCAATCCGGGAATGCCGCTGATTTTCCAGATTCTTCTGGGCGGCGTGTTTGCAACCTTGATCGGTGTTGTGTTCGGCATCCCAAGCTTGCGTATTCGAGGCCTGTACCTGGCCGTCACCACCCTGGCCGCGCAGTTTTTTTCCGACTGGGCGTTTTTACGGATCCCGTATCTGACGAATTATTCTTCGTCGGGCAATGTGTCAGTGCCGTCGCTAACTGCTTTCGGCTTGCCGGTTCAGTCGCCCGTTCAACAATATTTGTTTGTCCTGATCTTTGTCGCCGTTTTTGCCCTGTTGGCTAAAAACCTGGTGCGCGGCGCCATCGGGCGTCAATGGATGGCCATCCGCGATATGGACGTGGCTGCGGCTGTCATTGGCATCCGTCCCGTGTACGCCAAGCTTACGGCCTTCGCGGTCAGCTCGTTCATTATTGGGGTCGCCGGCGCCCTGTGGGCCTACATTCATTTGGGTTCGTGGGAACCTTTGGCCTTCGACCTTGGGCGCTCGTTTCAGTTGTTGTTCATGGTCATTATCGGTGGCCTGGGTTCCATCCTTGGCAGTTTTTTCGGGGCGGCTTTTATCGTGCTGGTTCCGGTCGCCCTGACGTATGTTCCCAGTTGGCTGGGCGTGTCGGTCGCGGTGGATACTGCTGCCCACGTCGAACACATGGTGTTCGGCGCGCTTATTGTGTTTTTTTTGATCGCCGAGCCGCACGGCCTGGCGCGGCTATGGAGTATTGGCAAGGAGAAACTGCGGATTTGGCCGTTTCCGCATTGATTTTTGGTTGGTTGTTAAGTTGTTGGTTTTTAAACGATCGGCCGTCTCACCTGAGTCGGGCCGAGCACCAAACGGTGCGGTTAAGCACCACACGGAGGTTCTGAAAATGAAACGTTCATTCAAGCTTGCCGCCGCCATGTTTGTTGTTGCAGGTACTTTGGGCACAATGTCCATGCCTGCAGCGGCAGCAGACGAGCAATTTGTACCCCTGCTGGTTTATCGCACTGGCTCGTTTGCTCCTCTGGGAATTCCGTGGGCAGATGGAAAGATGGATTACCTGAAACTGGTGAATGCCCGCGATGGCGGTATTAATGGTGTCAAGGTCACCTACGAGGAATGTGAAACCGCCTATGCAACAGATCGGGGCGTTGAGTGCTATGAGCGCCTGAAGGCCAAGAATGGCGGAGCCTCGGGTTTCGATACACAATCCACGGGTATTACGTTTGCCCTGACCGACAAGGCATTCCGTGACAAGATCTCGATCGAGACGATGGGTTACGGCTTGTCGCAGGCGTCCGATGGCTCGGTGTTCAAATGGAATTTTCCTTTGTTGGGCACTTACTGGACGGCTGCGGATGTCATGATTCAGGACATCGCCAAGAAATTGGGTGGCGTCGATAAATTGAAAGGGAAGAAAATCGCCTTGATTTATCATGACTCGCCCTACGGTAAAGAACCCATTCCGTTGCTCGAGTCGCGCGCCAAGGCGAACGGTTTTGCGTTGCAGTTGTATCCGGTGACGGCGCCGGGGGTTGAACAGAAGTCGACCTGGCTGCAGGTGCGTCAAAGCCGCCCCGATTATTTGCTGCTCTGGAGCGCCGGCATTATGACACCCACGGCTATTCGCGAGGCTCAGGCGGTCGGCTATTCGCGCGACAAAATATATGGCATCTGGTGGGCCGGTTCGGAAAATGACGTGGCCGACCTGGGGCAGGTCGCAAAGGGCTACAACGCCATCACGATTGAAAATAGCGCCGGACAAGGCAAAGTCCACGCGGAC